>DASZON010000162.1:0-2568 GCA_035550755.1 Actinomycetota bacterium
CTCCGCCGTCGCGAGGAGCTCCTGGCCGCCACCCCGGCCCTGGGCGCGGTGCTGCTGGCGATGCTGCTGACCGTACTGGTGGTGACCCTGGGGGCCTAGGACCCGCTGGCCCGCTGGAACAGCTGGTAGACGGGCGGGAAGGTGCCGACCAGGCCGATGGTGAGCAGGAACATGGTCAGCAGGAACCCGCGCGACAGGCTCAGCTCGCGGTCGCGCAGCCGGAAGTGCAGGTTGATCCAGACGATCAGGTAGATGATCGAGGACACCGTCGCCTTGCCGGTCAGCGGGCCGGAGGGGGCGTAGAGGGTGAGCAGCTCGGCGAACTCGCTGGAGGCCGCCGCGGCCACGGTGATGATCCCAAGGGCGGCGCAGCCGGCCCCGGCGGCGACGGTGGCGGCGACGATGCCGCCGTTGGGCTCGGTCTCTCTGGCCTGCATCATGGATCTCCTGGAAGGTCGGGTCGCCCGCCGTCACTGCACGGTGACGGCGCCCTCCATCATCTGGAGGTGGTACTTGCAGTAGAAGCGGTACACGCCCGGCTTGGTGGGGGCGGTCAGCTTGATGGTGGTGGTGACGTCGACCGGCAGGTTCTTGGCCACCTTGGCCGCCTTGAAGGTGAAGTTGTGCTGCATGTAGTCGGCGTTGGCGACCTTGAGGGTCACCGGCTGGCCGGCCGCCAGGACCAGGTGCTCGGGCCGCCAGATGAAGTTCACCGCCGTCTTGGGCAGCGGGGGCACGGTCATGGCCAGGACCCCGTCCCGGGGGGCGATGGCCGGGGTGTCCCGGGCGGAGCTGCCGTGCTCGTGGGTGGCGGCGGCCGGGTCGTGGCCGGCGTGGGCGTTCGCCTGGACGGCGGCGGCCGCCTCGGCCTGGGACCCGGGAGCGGACCGGCGGGCACTGATGGCCCAGCCGGCGGTGGAGACCAGGGCGACGGCCAGCAGGGCGACGACCAGCCAGGAGGGGCGCTGCTTGGGCATGGGAGACATGGAACCTCGCTGGGGGGCGCGAGCGGGTCGGGAAGGGAACCCCCCAGCGACCGTCCGGATTCCGGATTTCCCCTGAACCCGGGCCTCCGGTGGGGTCCACTTTGACAAGTATGCGACGATAGCGCCGGTCGGTCGGTGACACGAGCCGGGGAGGGCGGAGGATGGCGATCCGGGAAGCCACCACCAGGGTTGAGGAGCCGGCGGCGGCGAAGCCGCGGCCCGACCGGCGCCGGCGCCGGCGGGACCTCCGCGCCGGGCCGTTCCCCACCGCCGGCCTCGACCAGTGGCAGGACACCGAGGCCGCCCTGACCCAGCTCTACCGCTACGCCGAGGGCCGGGCGATCGACGCCATCGACTGGTACCTGGCCGACAAGCGGGGCAAGCGGAGCTGGTCGAGGGGCCTGCGGCTGCTGGCCATCCTGCTGGTCACCGCCGGCGCCCTCCAGCCGCTGCTGGACGCGGCCGCCCCCGGGCCCAGCCGCACCGCCTGGGGGTACGTGCTGCTGGCCATGGCCGCCGCCTGCATCGGCTTCGACCGCTGCTTCGGCCTGTCCTCGGGCTGGATGCGGTCCATGACCACCGCCCAGGCCCTGGAGCGCCGCCTGGAGCAGCTCCAGTACGACTGGGCGGCCGAGTGCGCCCGCAGCGCCGCCCGCACCGTCGACCCCAAGCAGGTCCAGAACCGCCTGGCCCTGCTGCGGGTGTTCTCCGACGACGCGGCCGCCCTGCTCCAGCAGGAGACGGCCTCCTGGGTGCTGGAGTTCCAGAGCAGCCTGCTGCGGCTCGAGCGCTCGAACACTCCCCGGTCCGGCTCGGTACCATTGCACGGCGCCGTCGAGCCCTGAGGAGACACCGGACCCATGCCCACCGACCACGGACCCGAGCTGGAGGCGCTGCGCAAGCGGCTGGCCGACGCGAAGGAGTTCCTTTGACCTGGCGGGCAAGGAACGGGAGCTGGCCGGCCTGCGCGAGCAGGCGGCCGCGCCCAACCTGTGGGACGACCCGGAGCGTGCCCGCCGGGTCATGAGCCGGCTGGCCGCCGTCGAGGGCGACCTCGAGACGGCGGGCCGCCTCCAGGGCCAGCTGGAGGACCTCGAGACCCTGAACCAGCTCGCCCTCGAGGAGGACGACGACTCGGTCGGGGCCGAGCTCACCCAGGGGCTGGCCGACCTGGCCGGGGCCGTCGAGGACCTCGAGGTGCTGGCCCTGCTGGGCGGGGAGTTCGACGACCGCGACGCGATCGTCACCATCCACCCGGGGGCCGGGGGCACCGAGTCCCAGGACTGGGCCGAGATGCTCTGGCGGATGCTGCACCGCTGGGCCGAGCGGCGCGGCTTCAAGGTGACGGTCAACGACTACCAGGAGGGTGACGAGGCCGGCATCAAGTCGGTCACCATGACCCTGGAGGGGCCGCGGGCCTACGGGCTGGTGTCGGCCGAGACCGGCACCCACCGGCTGGTCCGCATCTCCCCCTACGACCAGGCCAAGCGGCGCCACACCTCGTTCGCGGCCGTCGACGCCATCCCGGTGCTGGAGGACGAGGACGCCCCCGAGATCGACGACGCCGACCTGCGCATCGACA
>DASZON010000163.1:0-12652 GCA_035550755.1 Actinomycetota bacterium
GCCCTCGACGTCCTCCCCCGGCTCACCGACGGCGGCTACGACCTGGCGTTCCTGGATGCCGTCAAGTCCGAGTACCCCGAGTACCTGGAGCACGCGCTGCGGCTGGTCCGGCCCGGTGGGGTGATCATCGCCGACAACGTGCTCTGGTCGGGCCGGGTCGCCGACCCGAAGGTGACCGACCCGGACACCGAGGGGCTCCGGACCTACGCCCGCCGGATCGCGGCCGACGACCGGCTCGACTCCGTGATCCTGACCATCGGCGACGGGCTGGCGGTGTCGCGGGTGCGCCGCCACGAGGAGCTGGAGGCCTGACCGGGCCGTGACGACGACGTTCATGGGCGGGCGACGTGGCCCGCCAGCGGGCGACGAGCGCCCCCTCCGCGGCCTGCCCGGCGGGCGCGCCCGCCCTCGCCCCACGCCCGAGGACCCCACCCCGACCGACGGCGACCAGCCGGCCGAGGGGACGCCCGCCAGCGGTGACCGCCCCGCCGGGAGCCAGCAGGGCGAGAGCCAACCCGCCGGGAGCCACCAGGGCGGGAGCCGGCCGCGGCGGCCGCTGCGGGTGATCCCCGGTGGAACCGCTCCGCCCCTGCGCGTGATCCCCGGTGGCGCCGGGACCGCGAACGACCCGGCGGGTGGGGACGGACAGGCGTCCACAGAGGTGCGCCTCGTCGTGCGGGCCCTTCCGCGGCCGGAGACCGGCGCGGTCGCCGGGGCGGGCGCCGGGGTGGCGGTTGGTGACGGGACCCGGGCGCGGCGGCGAGGGGGGCGGAGGCGCCGTTGGGTGGCTGCGATCCTCGTGCTGGTCGTGCTGGCCGGGGTGGCGGTGACGAGCCGGGTGGTCGTCGACCGGCCCCGGGAACGCACGGCCACCACCGCGCCGGCCACGACCGGGGCGGCGGCAGCGACCCCGGCCGGGCCCTCGCCGGTGGTGGCGACCATCGGGACCGGCGGCTTCTCCTACGGCATGGCCGCCGGGGCCGGAGCTCTCTGGGTCGTCGGCAGCGACGAGATCAACCGCATCGACCCGGCCACCAACACCATGACGGCCTCGATCCCCGTCGGTTCCACCGGTTCGGGGCCGGCCAGCGTGGCCGTCGGGGCGGGAACGGTCTGGGTGCCGGTGGCCGTGCCGGGCACCCTGTGGGGTATCAACTCCAAGACGAACAAGGTCGCGGCCAGGATCCCGCTCGACGGTCCGCTCCGCGGGTCCATCTCGGTGAGCGCCACCCGCGACACCGTCTGGGTCGCCTGCTGCGGCGAGTCGGGTGCCGGCGCGTCCGCGTCGGGCGGCCGGCTCCTCCGGATCGACCCCCGCCACAAGCGGGTCGTCGCCGACATCGCCCTGCCCGCCAGCCCCGTGGCTGTCGCCGCCGACGCCTCCGCCGCCTGGGTGGCCACGGCCAGCGGCCAGGTCCTGATGGTGAGCGAGCGGCGCAACCGGGTCGCCGCCACCATCGACGCCGGCGGGCCGCTCGGCTTCCCCCAGACGATCGCCACGGGCGCCGGCGGGGTGTGGCTGGCCGACCCCTTCGACGAGCAGGTCGTCCGTATCGACTCGAAGACCAGGCGGGTGATGGCCCGCATCCCTGCTGGGGCCGTCACCACCCTGGCCGTGACCGGGGATGACGTGTGGGCCCTCTCCTCGCGGGGCCTTGTCCGGATCGACCCCGCCCACGACCGGGTCGTGGCCACCGCCGCAGATCCCGACCTGCGCCGGGCCCGCCTTGTGGCCGCCGGCGCCGGTGCGGTCTGGACGGCCGGCTGGAGCTCGGTGTCCCGCATCGACCCCGACCTGGTCACGCCCTGAGCCTGCAGGCTAGGCGTTGGCCGCCCGCAGGGCGGGCAGGGGGGCGCGGCGGGCGAAGGCGGTGGCGAGGTCGTCGGTGAACCAGACGTGCATCATCTCGCCGCTGCGGCGGTAGACCTGGCCGTCCGGGCAGGCACCGCCGACGGGCCGGCCCACCTTGGCCCCGGTGGCCGGGTCGCGGCAGGACTCGTGGTCGTGCCAGCGGGTGATCGGCCCGCCCACCGCCGGGCCGCGCGACCCCCTGGCCGCGGTGTACATGACGCCGACCAGGGTCAACCGGTCACCAGGGCCGTTCCAGTAGACGAGCGTCTCCGGCCGGGCCGGGTCGAGGACGCGTCCGTCGGCGCGCCAAGCCGGGTTCGGCACGTGCAGGAACCGCACCTTGCCTCCCGGGCCGGCGTCGCCGTCTGTCCTGAACCGGAAGCCGGCCGCCGCCGCGGCCGCCGGGTCGCGCCAGCGCTCGGCGTCCGTCACCGAGGCCTTCCAGAGCGCCTCGGCGGCGGCTCGCTGCTCGTCGGTGGCCGCCGCCACATCGGGCAGGTTGGGCCCGTGAGCGTGCTCCGGCGTGCCCGGCGTGCCCGGGCCGTTGGCTTGATCCGGCGTGCCCGATCCGGCTGAGCCGTTGCCGGCCCCGCCGGCTCCCGGGTCGTGGGTGTGGGCGGCGGCGGGACCCTGGCCGGCGGCGGCTGTCGCCTCATGCTCGTGGTGCGCGGCCCCGCCGGCCGCCCAGACGCCGGTCCCGCCGGCCACCAGGGCCAGGACCGCGACGGCCGCGGCGATGGCGAGCCTGACCGGAGTGGAGTGGGGCCGGGCACCACGGGCGTCGAGGACCAGGGTGACCAGGGCGCCCACCAGGCCGACCGCCACCAGGGCGATCCCGATCCCGGCGAGCAGGTGGCCCGGGTTGGTGAGGGTGAAGACGCCTTCTTCGGCGGCCAGCCCGGGGTCGCGGGCGTGCAGCACCGCGTCCCAGGCCAGCCCGACCACCAGCAGGACCAGACCCACCGCCCCGACCACCACCATGCGCAGCAGGCGGGCGGCGAGCGGGGGCGGGGCAGCAGGGAGCACGGGTCGCGGCGGCGGGCCGATCGGGACGCCGATCGGCTGGGTGGTGTCGTCCATGGCACTCGGCTCCAGACCAGCTCGGCGGTCGGTCGGACCAGTTGTGCCCGACCCAGATCAGCCGCTGGTAAAGCCACCGTGCAGCACGGGCAAAACCTGGTCCCGGCCCCGGGACGCTCAGAGGGCCGACCAGCCGCCGTCGGACGGGAGGATCACCCCGTTGACGTTGCTGGCGTCGTCGCTCAGCAGCCAGGTGATGGTGGCGGCGAGCTGCTCGGCGCTGGCCACCGGGGGGATGGTGGTCTGCATGATGGGCCCGAGGACCCCGGCGGCGTGCTCGGACTTGAACGGCGCCTCGATGTTGGTGGCCACCGGGCCGGGGGCGACGGCGTTGGCCCGGATCCCGTTGCCCTTGTAGAAGACGGCGGTGCTCTTGGTGAGGCCGTTCACCGCGTGCTTGGAGGCGGTGTAGGCGACCCCGGAGGCGGAGGCGCGCAGGCTGGCCTCGGAGGAGACGTTCACGATCGCCCCAGCCCCGGCCGCGAGCATCATCGGCAGCAGGGCGCGGGTCAGGCGCATGGCCGCGGTCACGTTGACCGCGAAGACCCGCTCCCAGGTGGCGTCGTCGACCTCGGCCGGCGGCAGGAACGAGTCCATGATTCCGGCGACGTTGGCCAGGGCGTCCACCCGGCCCCCGGCGGCGGCCACGACCGCCTGCACACCCTCTTCGGTGGCGACGTCCCCCACCACCGGGACCAGGTCGAGCTCGGGGAGCTCACCGGCGAGCCGCTCGAGGCGGTCGGCCGAGATGTCGGCGGCCACCACCCGCGCGCCCTCCCTGGCCAGGCGCACGGCGGTGGCGCGCCCGATGCCGGACCCGGCGCCGGTCACGATGGCGGTCCGGCCGGCGAAGCGGCCGGGCGTGAACGGCGAGGGGTCGGCGGCGCCGGACTCGGCGGGGAACTCGCTGGAGGTGGACATGGCGGGGGCCCTCCCTGGCGGGGGATGGAGCGGCTGACAGGTCCATTACAGCACTCGTCCGGCCGCCAAACGGGGCGGGCCGGGACCGCTCAGGAGGGGAAGAAGTACACCTTGGCCGCGAACTCGGCCGCCAGGGCCATGATGACGGCCAGGTAGAACATGCCGGTCGCGGCCTGGATGGAGTTGCTCTTGACCAGCACCCGGATGAACGACGCCATCAGCCCACACAGCAGCACCAGCCCCACGGCCAGGTAGACCGTCAGGTTCGGGAACGCCAGGAGCGGGGAGAGCGACTGGTCGACGGCGCTGCCCCTGGCCCCGCCGAGGGCGGCCGAGACCAGGGCGGCCGCCACCCCGGCGACCAGCCAGGTGGCCAGGGCGGCGATGGGCCGGTTGGAGAGCCGCCGGTCCACCAGGTACCAGTGCCCGAGCAGCAGCCCGTCCATGGTCGCGCCCAGGAACAGGGCCCCGGTGACCAGCGCGAGCGCCCCAAGGGCGGGGCGGCCGCTCAGCTGGGCCAGCGGCCAGCCGGCGACCAGGCCGGGCACGACCGCGGCCATCCCGGCCCAGCGGGCCGCCGGCGCCCGGGCGTACAGCAGCACCTGCCAGACGACCAGAGCGGCCGCGAACAGCCCGAGCCAGAGGGCGGCCATCCGGCCGGTGGCGCCGGCGGCGGCCAGCTCGCCCCGGCCGGCCAGCCAGGCCAGCACGGCGCAGGCCAGGGCGGTCCCTCCGGCGAGCTTGAAGAACCCGGGCCGGACCACGCCCCAGAGCGGCGCCAGCCAGAGCAGGGCCAGGCCGCCGAGCGCGGTCTCGTACAGGACCACCGTGATGACACCGGCCGGACCGTGCACCTCTTCCTCTTCCTCTCTCCAGGACGTGCCGTGGCAGGGTAGCGCGCCGGGGTCAGTCGAAGCGGCGGAACCCACCCTCGGAATTGATGACCTGGCCGGTGATCCAGGCCCCGTCGTCGGTGCACAGCCAGGCGACCAGCCGGGCGGCGTCGTCGGGGGTGCCCCAGCGGCCGCCCGGGAACCTGCGGGCGACCAGCTCGTGGACCGGCGGGTCGGCGTAGCCGGTGTCGGTCGGGCCCGGGTTCACCGCGTTCACAGTGATCCCCCGGTCGGCCAGGGTGTCGGCCAGGCTGAGCGTGATCCCGGCCAGCGCGGCCTTGGAGGTCGCGTACGCGAGCTCACCCGACATGGGCCCGAGCTGCTGCCCGGAGGTGAACAGCACCACCCGGCCCCCAGGGCGGCCGTCATGCCGGGCGGCGAACGCCTGGACGAGCAGCAGCACGGCCCGGGTGTTGACGGCGAAGCAGGCGTCGAGCTCGGCCGCGGTCAGCTCCCCCAGGCCGCCGGCACTGCTGCGGGCGTGGTTGCAGACGAGCACGTCCACATGGCCGTACGCCTCGGTGGCGGCCGCCAGCACCCGGCCGGGCGCCTCCGGGTCGAGGAAGTCGGCCTCCAGCTGCTCGATGCGGGTCCCCCGGCCCGCGCCCAGCTCAGCCAGGACCGCGTCCACGCCGCCGGGGTCGGCGCCCCAGGGCTGGTCCCGGTCGTGCGCGGTCCAGGAGGTCAGGAACAGGTCGGCGCCGAGGTCGGCCAGGCGCCCGGCCACGGCCATCCCGATGCCGATGCGGCGGCTGACCCCGGTGACGAGCGCCACCCGGCCAGCGAGCGGGCGGCCGGCCGTCGCCGGTCCGGGATCGCCGGCGCTCACGGCCGCAGGGTCGCGAGCGCCCGGTCGTGCAGCAGGCCGTTGGAGGAGACGACGCTGCGCCCGGCGGGGGTGGGGATGCCGTCAAGGTTGGTGAAGCGGCCGCCGGCCTCCTCCACGATCACCTGGGGCGCGGCCAGGTCCCAGACCTCGACATCGGGCTCGACGGCGAGGTCGGCGGCGCCCTCGGCCACCAGCATGTGGCTCCAGAAGTCCCCGAACCCCCGGGTCCGCCAGCAGGCGCGGGCCAGGGCGAGGAACTCCTCGCCCATGCCGTGCTGCTCCCAGGAGGTGAGGCTGGCGTAGCTGAGGACGGCGTCGCCGAGGTCGGCGACCCTGGAGACGTGGATGCGGCGGCCGTCGACGTACGACCCTTCGCCGCGCGCCGCCCACCATCGCCGGTGCAGGGCCGGCGCCGACACCACCCCGACCTCGACCCGGCCGTCGCGCTCCAGGGCGATCAGGGTCGCCCACACCGGGAGGCCCCGCAGGTAGTTCTTGGTGCCGTCGATCGGGTCGAGGATCCAGCGGGCGGTGCGGGGCTGGTCGGCCCCGAACTCCTCGCCGACCACGCTGTGGCCGGGGCGCTCCTCGCCGATCCGCTTGCGCAGCACCTGCTCGACCGCCCGGTCGGCCTCGGTGACCGGGCTCAGGTCGGGCTTGGTCTCCACGGCCAGGTCGTCGGCCTGGAACCGCTCGGTGGTGATGGTGTCGGCCAGGTCGGCCAGCTCGAGGGCGAAGACGAGGTCTGCATGCATACCGGCAGCCTACAGGCACCGGCCTGTGGACGAGTTTCCGCGCCGGTCGGCGGGGCATGCTAGGGTCGAACACGAGTTCGGATGAAGGAGACCGAGATGGCGGACCAGGAGGAGCTTCGCGGCTCCAACCTCGAGAAGGACCCGGACGAGTGGAAGACCGGGGACGAGCCGATGACCGGCGCCCAGGCGTCGTACCTCAAGACCCTGTCCGATCAGGCCAACGAGGCGTTCGACGAAGCCCTGACCAAGGCCGAGGCGTCCCGGCGCATCGACGAGCTGCAGCAGCGAACCGGGCGCGGCCAGTCCTGATCAGGCGGCCGCGAGCAGCCCCACCCCGGTGAGGGCGAGGGCGACCCCGGCGTTCTGCCCTCCCGAGAGCCGCTCGCCCAGCAGCCAGCGGGCGAGGACGACGGTGGCGACCGGGTACAGCGACCCGAGCACGCCCACGACGGCGAGGTTGCCCGTGGTGGCGGCGTAGGCGAACAGGAGATTGGCCCCGGTGTCGCCGATCCCGATCAGCGCCACCGGACCGATCCGGCGGCCCGGCCAGCGCAACGCCGACCGGTGTCCGACGAGTGCGATCGTTGACAACATCACAAGCGAGCTCGCCCTGGCCCCGGCGATGACCCACAGCGGTTCGCCACCGGACCCGGCCGTTCCGGCGTCCACGAACACATAGAACAGCCCGAACCCAAGGGCCGACGCGAGCGCCATCGCCAGCACCCGGCCCGACCTGCCCTTTCCCACGTGCGAGCCGGGCCCACGTTCCTGTCCGGGCCCACGTTCCTGTTCGGACCCAAGCTCCTCCCCGTGGGGAGCGTGGCGGCCCGGTGCGGTGGGGCGTGGGTGGGGTCGGGAGACGAGGATCACGCCGGTGATGGCGGCGATGACCCCGAGGCCGGCGAGGGCGCCCGGCCGGTGGCCGGTGAGGAGGGCGGCGGCCACGGGGACCACGGCGCCGCAGGCCGAGACCGGGGCGACGATCGACATCGTCCCCTCGGCCAGGCCGCGGTAGAACAGGACCAGGGCGCAGCCGCTGCCGGCCCCGGCGACCAGGCCCCAGGCGATCCCGGCCGGCGCGGGCCGGGTGCCCGACACGGCGAGGGCGATGGCCAGGCCCAGCGCGCCGGCCATCTGGCTCCAGAACGCGACCGTGAGCGCCGGCAGGCGGCGGGACTGCATGCCGCCGAAGAAGTCCGCCGCACCCCAGCAGAGGCCCGAGCTCAGCCCGAGCGGAACTCCGAAGTTCAAGGATCGGGTCGGGGGCGGCTCAGCCGCCGGCCGGGCGGCGGGTCCCGCGGCGGGAGGAGTGCTCGAAGCCGGGGCGGCTGTCAACGGCGAAGAGCACGGCGGCCAGGTCGACGGCGAGCAGGGCGAGCATGATCCAGATCAGTTCCATTGACCCCTCCCGGCTTCGGGTGCTGGCCCCCACCTGCGGAATACCAGTACAGTGAACTAACCGTTCAACATAGTATACTCCACTATACTGAACGTGTCGATCAATTTATTGCTACTGGAACGGGAGCGAGCACGTGCCGGAGCCGGAGGACGTCAACGCCGCGGTCGGGCGCAATGTGCGGGGGCACCGCACCAGGATGGCCTGGACCCTGGACGACCTGGCGACCAGGTCGGGGGTCAGCAAGGGGATGCTGTCCCAGATCGAGCAGGCGCGGACCAACCCCAGCGTGGCCACGATCTGCCGGCTGGCCACCGCCCTCGGGGTCTCGGTGGCCAGCCTGGTCGAGGCGCCGGAGGTGCCGAGCGCCCGGGTCGTCCGGGCCGAGGAGGCGGTCACGCTCTGGACCGGGGACAAGCACGGCAGCACGGCCCGGCTGCTGGTCGGGTCGGGCACCTCGCAGCAGGTCGAGCTCTGGGATGTGCGCATGGAACCCGGGGACGGGTACGCCTCCGAGGCCCATCCCTCGGGGACCCGGGAGCTCCTGCTGGTCATCGAGGGCGAGCTCACCCTGGAGCTGGACGGAGTCCCCAACCGGGTCGCGGCCGGGGACGCGATCGCCTTCGTTGCCGACCGCCCCCACGCCTACCGCAACCGGGCCGCCGCCCCCCTGCGCTACTCCCTCAGCGTCATCCACCGCGAGCAGCCAGCCCGCCCGGTCCCGATGCCACCGACCTAGCCCACCCCGGGCGCATCTCCGGGCGCATCCTGGTTCGACCCCCACCAGTGGCGAGAGCCCCGGTTGGGAGGGTAGCCGACGGGCCGGGAAGGTGCTGGCGAATGTGAACAGGCCACCGTCGGGCGCCCACCCTCGGGGGCCCGGGGACCGCGGGAGCTAGCCGTCCTGGAAGGCGTCGGCGACGCTGTCGTGGGTGTGCTTGCGCTCGCGGACCTCCTCTTCGGCCTCGGTCGCCCCGTCGCCCGGTTCGTCGCCGGCCAGGTGGCGGGACTCCTCCTCGATGTCGTCGAGGTTGGTGCCGGCGTCGCGGGCGCCGGCCTGGTCGTCGAAGCCGGAACCGGCGTCGGTGGTCATACGGTCACCTCCCGACGCCAACCCTTCCCGGGGGAACGGCCCGCAAACGGCCTCCGCCGGGCTGGGCGGCGCCGTAGTGGTCGATGGCCTGCATGGCCGTCTCGACCAGGATCCGGACGCCCACGGCGATGCAGCGCTCGTCGACGTCGAAGGAGGCGGCGTGGATGTCGAGGTCGGTCCCGGGGATGCGGACGCCGAGGCGGGCCATGGAGCCGGGGATCTCCTCCAGGTACCAGGAGAAGTCCTCGCCGCCCATGCTCTGGGGGGCGTTGAGCACGGCCTCGTCGCCGATGGCGGTGCGGGCGGCGGTGGCGAAGACGGCCGTGGCCTCCTCGTCGTTGACCACCGGGGGGGCGCCACGCTGGTAGTCGAGGCGGTAGGTGAGCTGGGTGTAGGGGCCGACGGTGGCCTCCAGGATCCGCTCGACCAGCTTCTGGGCCTCGCCCCAGACGGCGCGGTCCAGCACCCGCAGGGTGCCCCGGGCCACCGCGGTCGTCGGGATGGCGTTGTGGACGGTCCCGGCCTCGATGGCCCCGAAGGTGATGTTGAGGGCGGCCCTGGTGTCGACCAGCCGCGACAGGGTCGCCGGCAGGTCGGTGACCACCTTGCCGATCGCGTACACCAGGTCGGCGGTCAGGTGCGGGCGGGCGGTGTGGCCGCCGGGCCCGGTCAGGTGGACCTCGACCAGGTCGGAGGCGGCGGTGATGGCCCCGACCCGGACCCCGAGCCGCCCGACCTCCAGCTTGGGGTCGCAGTGGAGGGCGTAGATGGCCGCCACCCCGTCCAGGACCCGGTCGGCGATGACGTCGATCGACCCGCCGGGCAGGCACTCCTCGGCCGGCTGGAAGACCAGCCGGACCCGGCCCTGGATCCGGTCGGCGTGCTGGGCCAGGGCCAGGCCGGCCCCGAGCAGGATGGTGGTGTGGACGTCGTGGCCGCAGGCGTGGCAGACCCCGGGGACGGTGGAGCGGTAGGGCACGTCCTTCTCGTCGTGCAGGGGCAGGGCGTCCAGGTCGGCCCGGAGGGCCACCGTGGGCCCGTCGCCGGTGCCGATGTCGCAGATCAGTCCCGTGCCCGTCGACAGCAGGCGGGGCCGGAGGCCGACGGCCTCCAGGCGGCGGGCGACCAGCGCGGTGGTCTGGCGTTCGGCCTTCCCGAGCTCCGGGTGGGCGTGGAGGTGGCGCCGGAGGTGGATCAGCTCGGGGTTGTGGGTGGCCAGGAACGCTGAGAGGTCGAGAGTCACGGTATGGCTGGCTTTGGTGTGGGCGTCAGGCGATCGGTGCGGAGCTCCGTGACCAGGCTGTCTACGACGTCGGTCATGGCGCCCCCCGCGGCAATAACCTCACGCTGTCGGATGTAGCTCGGACCACGCTCCATGATGGAGAGCGCGTTGCGCAGCTCGTCGCTGCAGCCAAGCCGGCGGGCGACCGGGGTCAGCTCGTCGACGAGCTCCTCGATCGACTCCCGGACCGGCTGGAGCCGGCCCTGGTCGTCGAGGATGATCTCGGCGTCGAGCCCGTACCGGGCGGCCCGCCACTTGTTCTCACGGATGATCCAGCTCCTCGGGACCGGCAGCGTGTAGCCGCGGTCCATCAAGGTGTTCAGCCGGTCGACCAGGCACTGGCTCATGGCCGCCACGGTCGCGACCTCGCCCATCGTCGGCAGGCCGTCGCAGATGCGCAGCTCGACCGTGCCGAACCCGGGGTGGGGCCGGATGTCCCACCAGACCTCGCGGATCGTGTGGATCGTCTTGGCCGAGATCAAGGTGTCCATGAACTGCTCGAACTGGTCCCAGCCGGAGAGCTGGTAGGGCACGCCGGCGGTCGGCAGGCCCTCGAACACCTTGCTGCGGCAGGAGGCCAGCCCGGTGTCGGTCCCCATCCAGTAGGGGCTCGAGGCCGAGAGGGCCAGGAAGTGCGGGATGTACATGGTGAGGGCGTTGACGATCGCCACCGCCTTCTCGGGCGAGCGGACGCCGACATGCACGTGGATGCCGAAGATCTGGAGCCGCCTGGCCATCCACTGCATGTCCTCGATCAGCTGGGCGTAGCGCGGGCTGGGGCTGATCTCCTGCTTGGCCCAGTCCGAGAACGGGTGGGTGCCCGAGCACATCAGGCCCATGTTCCGCTCGGCCATGTACGGGGCCAGCTCGGCCAGGGTGCCCTCGAGGTCCCGGCGGGCCTCGTCGACGGTGGTGCAGACGCCGGTGATGATCTCGATGGTCGACTCGAGCAGCTCGTGCTTGGCCTTGGGATGCTCGCCGTTGGGATGGTCCCGCCCGAGCAGGGGAAGGACCTCGGAGGCCCCGCTGCGGAGCTCCCGGGTCTCCAGGTCGACGATCTCGAGCTCGACCTCCACACCGAGGCTGGACCGTTCCGAGGACCTGAAATCGATCTGCACGGGACATCCCTTTGTCTGCTGCCGTTGTCGGGATGATACCGGCCCAGAATGCCCATGTGGAAAAGCAAGCCGGTCGAAACCGCTTGTCGGAGCGGGTTTCCCACATTTGTCCACCAGCCCGACGCCTTTGTCCGGCGCCCCTACGCGTAATACTGTAATGAGAATGCGGGAGGAACAGGTCGCCGGTGAGGTGGCCGCGTGGCTCGGCCGGCGGCTGCCCGACGGCTGGTTCGCCGGGCCGCCGGAGGTGACCGCCGACGCCGACGAGATCCTCGTCGTCGGCCAGCTCCCCGACGGCGACGACGACCCGGTGGAGCGGGCGCGGCGGTTCCGGGAGGAGACGCGGGAGCCGCGGGTGCTGCTGGCCGCCCAGCTGGAACGGCGCTTCCGGCGCAAGCTGTCGTGGGGGGTCGACTGCGGGGGCGAGCGGCTGCTGTTCACCACCGTGAGCGTGCCGGTGATGACCCGGCTGCGGCTGCGCGAGCGCCGGGTGCTGGACACCCTGATCGACGCCGGGGTGGCGCGCAGCCGCAGCGACGCCATCGCCTGGTGTGTGCGGCTGGTCGGGACCCATGAGGCCGACTGGATCCGCGAGCTGCGCTCGGCCCTGGTCGCCGTCAAGCGGGTCCGGGCCCAGGGCCCCGACGCCTGACCGGCGGCGTTACCGGCCCGTTGGCCGGCCGCTGGCGCTGCGGCGCTCCAGCCAGGTGAGCAGGGTCCGGACGGCGACCCCGGTGGAGCCCTTGGAGAGGTAGCCGTCGTCGGACTCGGCCCGGGCGGGGCCGGCGATGTCGAGGTGGACCCAGGGGCGGTCGTCGACGAACTGCTCCAGGAACAGGCCGGCGAACAGCGCGCCGCCGTAGCGGTCGCCGACGTTCCTGAGGTCGGCCAGGTCGCTCTCGATGTCCTTGCGGTACTCGGGGGGCAGGGGCAGGCGCCAGGTCGGCTCGCCGGCCTCGGCGGCGGCGTCCAGCAGCTCGGCCGCCAGGGCCTCGTCGTTGGCTATCAGGCCGGTGTAGCGGGTGCCGAGGGCGACCACGCAGGCGCCGGTCAGGGTGGCCACGTCGATGATCGCGTCGGGCTTGGCGGCAGCCCCAAGGGCGAGGGCGTCGGCCATGACCAGGCGCCCCTCGGCGTCGGTGTTCAGGACCTCGACGGTCTTGCCGTTCTTCATCGTCAGCACGTCGCCGGGGCGGGTGGCGGCGCCCGAGGGCATGTTCTCGGCCGAGGCCAGGTAGCCGGTGACCGCGACCTTGACGTCGAGCTCGGCCAGGGCGTTCATGGCGGCCAGAACGGCCGCCGCCCCCGACATGTCGGTCTTCATGGTCTTCATCGAGTCGGCCGGCTTGAGCGACAGCCCGCCCGAGTCGAAGGTGATGCCCTTGCCGACCAGGACGACCTCGCCGGTGGCGCCCTTGGGCTGGTAGCGCAGC
>DASZON010000164.1:0-24951 GCA_035550755.1 Actinomycetota bacterium
TGGTCGTGGTGTTGTTCGAGAACCGGTCGCTGGACAACGTGCTCGGCCGCCTGTACGGACCGGGGGACGGCAAGACCTTCGAGGGCGTGCTCGGCAAGGACCTCACCAACCCGATCCCGGAGTGGGCCGAGCACGGCGCCGACCGCAAGCTGGTCCCCTACACCGTCGCCACCGACATGGACTCGCCGAACCCCGACTCGGGCGAGGAGTATCAGCACACCAACACCCAGCTGTACAACATCTTGAGCGAGGAGAACCGGTTCAAGGTGGCCGACGACATGACGGCCCCCTGGAACGCCCCCGAAGCAGGTCAGACGCCGACGATGGACGGCTTTGTCACCGACTACATCTCCACCTTCACCGCCGAGGTCGGCCGCCAGCCCACCTACGACGAGTACGCGCAGATCATGACCGGGTTCACCCCCGAGCAGGTTCCGGTGCTGAACGGGTTGGCCCGGGCCTTCGGGGTGTTCGACCACTGGTTCTGTGAGGTCCCGTCGCAGACCTTCATGAACCGCTCGTTCTGGACGGCGGCCACCTCGTCGGGGTTGGTGGTGAACTTCCCGGCCAAAAAGTGGTTCACCGGCAACGACGCCGAGACGCTGTTCGAGCGGCTGGAAGCCCACGGCAGGACGTGGAAGGTCTACGTGTCCGAGCCGATGCAGATCTCGTTCACCGGCATCATCCACCACCAGCGGCTACAGGACCGCCTGGCCACCCACTTCGTGCCGTTCGCCGAGTTCGAGAAGGACGCCGCGAAGGGAGCCCTGCCCGACTTCTCGTTGATCGAGCCGAGCCTGGCCATCGGGCACAACGACTACCACCCGGCAGAGGGGCGAGCGCTGGGCCACGGGGTGGTCGTCCCGGGCCTCGACCCGCCCTCATCGATCCTGGGCGGGGAGGCCTTCCTGGCCCGGATCTACGACGCCTACCGGGGTATGCAGTCCGACACCGGGTCCAATGTCTGGAACACCACCCTGCTCATCGGCTGGGACGAACCAGGCGGCACCTATGACCACGTGTCCCCTCCCGCGGTCCCCCCGCCCGACCCGGCCGCCCCGGCCGGCGAATACGGCTTCACCTTCGACCGCTCCGGCTACCGAGTCCCAGCCATCGTCATCTCCCCCTGGGTGGCCGAAGGCCAGGTGTTCAACCAGGAACACCGCCACACCTCCCTGATCGCCACCCTGCGGGAGCAATGGAACCTGGGCGACCCCTTCACCGCCCGAGACGCCGCCGCCCGAACGTTCTCCCACGCCTTCACCCTGGAGGCGCCACGGGACCCAAGATCCTGGCCGGTCCCAACCCCACGCCCAGTGCCAGCCTTCCACGAGGATGATGTGGCCCTCGGAAAGGTTGTGTCCGGATTGGGCAAAACCTTTCTGGATGGGCTTCGACAGCACGCGCTCGAGAACGACATCAAACTCGAAGGCCTGCCTGACGATCCCAGGGCCGACATCCCGCCCGAGCAGATCGTGACCCTCTTGCGCAGCGCCGCCGCCATGTACTTCCCCCTGCTGGCTCCAGCCTCGGCGAAGTAGTCGCTTCCGGGGCACCCGGGGTCGTCGGTGAGGTTCCCCCTGGGGCACGTGGAGGCACTTGCATCCCTCGATGACCGCTGCCAGGCCTCGGCGGCTCACCTCCCTTGGCTGCCTGCCTGGTGGGCTCAGGTCCTCGGGCCACACCCGGGCACACATGACCGGATCGCAGCGGACAACAACGGTCAGGAGCCACGTGGTCTTGCCGGCCCTCCGGCGCCACGTAGAACGGCCGACGACAACTCCAGGTGGATCGTGGAGACTGATCCGACCACCACCAGGGATTGGTGGTTCGGTACGGGGAGGCTTCGGTGGCCGCACGGCGCCTGGTCTTGTCCCAACTCGCCCTCACGGGCCGCATCCGTCGGTCACCCAGGAGGATGGTCGCCAGGGCGATGGTCCTTGCCCTGCTGGCGGCCGGCTTCGCCGTTCTCGGCGCCGGTCAGGCGCTCGCAGGCCACGTCAGCTGCGGCGACACGATCACCACCAGCACGACGCTGCACCGCGACCTCGTCAACTGCCCCAGCAATGGGATCGTAATCGGCGCCGACAACATCACCCTCGATCTCAACGGCCACACCATCGACGGCCACACCCGGGTGACGGTCAAGGGCGGCTCGGTCCGGCAGTTCGGAGAAGGCGTGCTGCTGCTGTCGGCAAGCCACAACCGCCTGCGCCACCTGGCGGTCTCGGGCAACTTCCTGCGCGGCATCCTGGTCGTCGGGTCCTCGAACACCCGCATCGAGGGGAGCTCCATCACCCGCAACGGCCTGACCACCGACCAGGCCGGGCTGGTCCTGTTCACCTCCCACCACAATCGGATCGAGGGGAACCGGGTGTCCGCCAACGGAGACATCGGGCTGTTCACCGTGGATGACACCAACGGCAACCGCATCGCCAACAACACCTTCTCCGACAATCCCGAGGCCGCGATCCTCATGGGGGGCAACGGCAACCGGCTGACCGGCAACCGCCTGCTCCGTAACGGCGACGGCATCGGCATCGGCATCGGCATCGGCATCGGCATCGCAGGCAACCACAACACCATCACCCGAAACCTTGTCGCCGACGCGCAAGTGTGCCCGGAGGGATGCGGCATCGGGCTCGGCATCTCGATCGACGGGGTACGCAGAACCTCGTGGCGGCGAACCTGGTTACCCGAACCCAGCTCGGCATCCGCGTCGAAGCCTTCGCGGGCACGACAACCGACAACGTGGTCCGCGCCAACGTCGTGCGTACCGTCGCTCTCGACGGCATCGGGATCGGCCTCGAACAGGGCCCCGTCACCAACACGGTCCTGGACCGCAACCTGGCCGTTGGCGCCGGCGACGACGGCATCGACGTGGACAGCGCGTCAACGACGCTGACCCGCAACATCGCCCTCCGCAACGGGGACCTGGGTATTGAAGCAGTGGCCGGGGTGACCGACGGTGGCGGCAACCAGGCTGCGGGCAACGGCAACCCCGCCCAGTGCACCAACGTCGACTGTAACTGACGACGAGCCCTCCTTGGCGCCGGCGTCACACCGGTGGCCTTGACCTGGCGGTGCACCTGGTTCCCCACCCCTGATTCCTGAGGCCAGGTGGGTGTGGACGGCCGACCGAGCCCGGTAGCCGCCTGCCAGACGCTGTCGAAGCGGTGACCGGGCCGGTTCAGTCGGGCGAGGCCGTGCGCCAGCGCTCGGCCTCGGCCCGTTCCTTGGCGGCTACGGCCTCGGCGCGCTCGGCATGCTCCCTGGCCCCCTCGGCCAGAGCACCACCCTGTGCAGCCAGCAGCCGGTGCACTCGGGCGCTCTCCTCCTCAACCGCAGCAATCGACTCCGCGAGCGCGGCCAGCCGGTTCCGCAGCGTCCGGCTCCGGGCTCGCAACTGCGCAGCCCGCCGGAGCGGCTCAGGGCTTTCGCTCGCAAGGTCGACCATGCTCGGCACCTGGATCCTTCCTCGCGCGGCAATGTGCGCTACGGCACGTGCTTGTGCTGCTCCTCAACTCGCTCCTGGGCAGCGGCTCGTGCCTTGTAGCTGGCCAACTCCTCCCGGGCCTGCCGGGAATGCTCTCGGGCCTGGGCGGCATGGGCCCGGGCGGCGGCCGCCCGCTCCGGCCATCCGCCCTCCTCCTGCAGCTCGGCCGCCAGCTCATGCAACGCTACCGCCCGCTCGTGGACTGCGACCTCGTGCTCAATGACCTCGACCATGTGCTCCGATGCGGTTCCCTCGGCTTGCTCGGCCGCGCCTGCGCGCTGGGAGGTGGAATGCAGCAGCCGATCAACATGGCGGGCCTGGGCCATGGCCTGGGCGGCGTGGCGACGGGCCCGGGCCAGGAGCTGGTTGCTGGCGGCAACGCGAGCGCGCAGCTCCTCGGCCAACTCGGTCCTGGCCGTCGGCGGTGCTGGCTCCTCTGGCATCTGCGCCTCCTGGCTGCCAGGATCATCCCTGCCGCCCCCGCTGGCAAGCAGCTGCCCTGGTTAGGGTGCCGGTCGACGGCGCATGCTGGGATGGTGATCGAGCAGCAGGATGAGTTGGACTCGGCCATCCAGCGCGTCGAGCAAGCACTGGACCGGGTGCGAGCTGCCTGGCAGGCCGAGCATCCCGACCGGCCGTTGCCGGTCCCTGAGCCGCACCCGCCGGCTTGGCATCCCGACCCCAACCAGGCACCGGTGACGACTCGGCAGTGGGCCGAGGTCACCCGCCTGCGGGCCAGCGCCCTGTGCCGGCACGGTCTCCAGGTCTACGAGCAGGCGCTGGCGCTGCACCAGTCGACCCAGCGGCTGCACGCCTTCCTGCAACGACCGCCCATGGAGGGCGACCCATCCAGCTTCACTCGGGTCGGCCCCGCCATCCTGTTGCCCCCGCCTCGACCCCACCGCTGACGGCCTTCACCCATCTGCCTGCTCGGCCAGCGCCCGCTGGTGCATCTCCCGAGCGTGGTCGGCGAGCCGGCGGGCCTTGGCCGCCCGATCCGGGTGGCCCAGCCGTTGCTGGAGGTGCGCCGCGTCCTCGTGCAGCGCTTCCGCCCGCCGGTGCGCGGCCAGCTCGCGCTCCTTGGCGGCGGCCGCCCGCTGCTGGGTGTCAGCCAGGTGCACCCGGTCCAGGCTCGGCGTGGTTCTCGCCCGCTCCGCCTCCAGCCGGGCCTGCTGCGCCCGCGTCCATGCCTCCCGGAGGCGCTCGCTGGCCGGGTCGACCAGCCGGCCGACGGCGTCGACATGCTCCTGGATCTCCTCGGTCAGCTCACCGACCGACCTGGCTCGGTCCCTGTCGCCATGCATTGGCCCTCCTAGCTGACGCATGCCAAGCGCCCGCGTCCACGGCCAAGCGTTCCCACCACATCCACGCGCTAATGCAGGATCCCAGGGGTGGTCCGGCCCGCGCCGGCGTTACGGACCTCAGACCGGGCCACAACCCCGAGAGCGTCTTCCCCTCGCCCCCGGGGTCATGGCCGGGACCGAACTGGTGGTGGGACGCCAGTCCGCTCCCAGGGCCGGAAGCCAGCCCGGTTGGGTGGTCGGTGAGCGCCGAAGCGACCACCGACGCACCGAAGCACGCCAGCTACCACCCCGGCGTTGCCTGCAAACACGCGAATGCCCCCGGCCGTGGTAGCGACCGAGGGCTGACGCACTCGTGGTACCAGCCGCCTTGGGGGTTGTGGTGGCGTTGCCAGCGGTGGAGTCGGAGTCGGCAACACCAGGACTTGACCATCGGGGCCTCCTCGCCCGGGAGCGGTTCCGGCGCGGTGCGGGGCCAGCCGCAGGGTCCACACCCGCGACAGGGCCCCGCGGGCGTGGCGGCGCTGCTCGGCCGCAGCTATCCCGTACAACTCGGCCAGGAACTCCTGCCGATACCGGAAGCGATGCTCGGCGGGCCGGTCCCCCGGGACCCCATGAGGGCGGTCATGCCTCTTCGCCGCCCTGGGGTCGCAGCCAGGCGGGCCGGGCCGACGCCTGGTAGGCGCGGGCCAACGCCGCCCGGGCCAGCTCGGCACCGCCGGCGGTGAGCTGGTAGTAGCGCCGAGCCGGGCGGCCTTGGGCCCGGGGGTCGATCTCCTCCCAGCGTGAGCTCAGCCAGCCGACGGCTTCCAGCCTTGCCAAGATGGGATGGATGGTGCCGCTGGGCAGCCCGGCGGCCTGGCCGATCTCCACCCCGTAGAGCTCTCGGGAGGGGTCGGTGAGCAGGGCCCGCAGGACGAGCTGGGTGGGGATGGTCATGCGGGGGGTCCGCGGCGCTTCCATGCTCGTAGTCTACCTAGATCCTAACTTGAATACAAGCTATGATTCGGGTAACGACCGGCCGGCGAGCTGGACGGTGCGCTGGGGCGCAGCCACCGGACATGGGATCAGAGCTTGAGGGTGCACCAGACGACCAGCCACAACTCGCGCGGCCAGGGAACCGGGAACCTGATCGCACCCGGCGGGACTAGGCCGATCCTGTCGGTGGCCTGCGGGTCCTGTCCTTGGCGGCCGCGATCCGCGCCTGGTAGTCGGCCAGCTCCGCCTCCGCCTGCCGGGCATGCTCCCGGGCATGGTCGGCATGGACGCGAGCCCGAGCCGCCCGCTCCGGGTGCCCCAACCGCATCTGCAGCTCGGCGGCCTGCTCATGCAGTGTCACCGCGAGGTCATGGGCGACCACCTCACGCCGCTTGACCTCGACAAAGCGGTCAACACTGGCTGCGGCCGCCTCAGCGGTCGCCGCCGACGCCCTGGCCACCTGCTGGACGCGCTCGGCGGCCTGCTGCAGGCGCCGCTGGGTCTCGCGTAGCTGAGCCGCGGCCTGCCCGGACTGCACCAGCAGCGTCTCGACACCGTCGACCTGTTCCCCGACCTGACCGGCCGGCGCTCCAGCCGACGCTGTGGCTCGCTCCCTCGGGTCGGTTCCCACAGACCACCGCCCGTCGCGCATGGTGGTTCCGGCCTAGGATGCACCCTGGCCACGAGCGCCTCAAGCGGCGGCCAGCGCCCGAGAGGTGGCCGCCATCCCCGTGGTCGGCCGCGAGCGGTGGTGCCGGTTGTGGCATGCCAACTCCCTTGTCAGGCCAGCAGCATCACCGGGAAGGAGGGGTTTCTACCCGCTGACCCTGGCCAACCGCCGGGCCATGCCCCAAGCTGGGGTCGTGGTGGATGCGACAGAGCAGGCGATCGGGCGGGTCCAAGGGGTGGTCGACACTCGTGGGCCGCGCCCGCCGGCCGTGTATCCAGACCCCCAGCAGCTCCCGGTCACGACCAGGCAATGGGCCGAGGTCACCCGCCTGCGGGCCGAAAGTCTCCGCCAGCAGGGTCAGCAGGTCTCCGAGCAGGCCAAGCATGTCCAGCAGGCAGCCCAGGCGCTGCTCGCCTGGCTGCACCGGTCGCCCGAGGACCGCGACCTGGGCGAGTTCACGCGGGTCAACCCGATCGCCCTGGTATCCCCCACCCTGCGACCGCGCCGGTAACGGGCGCCGTGTCGGCCGAGCATGCGGTGGTGATCGCCGGCGGAGGGCCGACCGGGCTGATGCTGGCGGGCGAGCTGGCGCTGGCGGGAGTCGACGTCGCCATCGTCGAGCGGCGCCTCAGCCAGGACCTCCCCGGCCAGCGCGCCGGCGGGCTGCACGCACGCACCATCGAGGTCCTCGACCAGCGTGGCATCGCCGAACGGTTCCTTTCGGAGGGGCAGGTGGCCCAGGTCGCGGGGTTCTCTATGATCCCGTTGGACATCAGCGACTTCCCCACCCGGCACCCCTACGGGCTCGGGCTGTGGCAGAAGCACATCGAGCGCATCCTGGCCGGCTGGGTCGGCGAGCTGGCGGTCACGCTCTACCGCGGCCGTGAGGTGACCGGGTTCGTCCAGGACGACACCCGGGTCGACGTCGAGCTGTCCGACGGCGGGTCGCTACGGACGGACTATCTCGTCGGGTGCGACGGAGGACGCAGTCTGGTCCGGAAGGCGGCCGGCATCGAGTTCCCCGGCTGGGATCCCACCACGAGCAGCCTGATCGCCGAGGTCGAGATGGCCGAGGAGCCGGACCTGGGCATCCGCCGCGACGGGCTCGGCGTCCATGCCCTCGGCCGGGCGGAGTACGAGATCCGCGACGGCGAGGTGGTGTACGCGGACCGGGGCCCGGTCGGCGTCATGGTGACCGAAGCGCACGTCGGCGCCACGGGCGAACCCACACTGCGCGATCTCAGCGAGGCGCTGGTCGCCGTCTACGGGACCGACTACGGGGTCCACAGTCCCAGCTTCCTCTCCAGGTTCACCGACATGACCCGGCAGGCCGCGGCCTACCGCGACCGACGGGTTCTCCTGGCCGGCGACGCCGCCCACGTGCACGCCCCGGACGGCGGACAGGGCCTCAACATCGGTGTGCAGGACGCGGTGAACCTGGCATGGAAGCTGGCCCAGGTGGTCCACCGGACGTCGCCGGAACGGCTTCTGGACACCTACCATGCCGAGCGTCACCCGATCGCTGCCCGCGTGCTGCGCACCACCATGGCGTCGGTCGCGCTCCGCCGCCAGGACGACCGCACCAAGGCGCTGCGCGACACCATGGCCGAGCTCCTCGCCATGGACGAGCCGCGCCGCCGCATGGCCGCCGAGCTGTCCGGCCTGGGCATCCACTACGACCTCGGCGAGGGACATCCGTTGCTCGGGCGGCGCATGCCCGACCTCGACCTGGTCACCGCCGACGGCCCCCTGCGGGTCTTCACCCTGCTGCACGACGCCCGGCCGGTGCTCCTCAACCTCGCCGCGCCGGGCGGCCTCGACATCACCCCATGGGCGGACCGGGTCCAGCTGGTCGACGCCACCTACGCTGGTCGGTGGGAGCTTCCGGTGGTCGGCGAGGTCACCGCCCCCACCGTCGTGCTGGTCCGGCCGGACGGCTACGTCGCCTGGGTGGGCGGGGCGACCCACCAGGGGCTCTCCGACGCGCTCACCACCTGGTTCGGACCGCCGTCGGCCGACCCGAATGACGCCGCGCGATAGGATCAGCCGGTGTCGTGCTCCAGGGCGTGCAGCATCCGGGTGGTCGCATCGCGCACGAGCTGCCGCTCGTCGTCGGTCAGCTCCGCCACCCGGTACTCCACGATCCAGGCGATCCTCGGCAGGTCATGGAGCATCCACGGCGTGAGCCGCTCGCCAGGCGCCAGCAGCGAATGCGGCTCGTGCGTGTCGCGGGTCAGCAGGCTTCCGCAGGTCGGGCACCTCGGGGCAGGCGTTGTCATGCAGGGAAGTATGGTCTGCGCCGAGGTGCCGGTCCACCTGGCCCGCGCTGGGCCCGCACGACGGCAGGGTCCGTGACCGTCGTCGACTGGCTGCTCGACTCGGACCCGTCGGTCCGCTGGCAGGTGCTGGGTGACCTGACCGGTGCGCCGGCGGAGGAGGTCGCGGCCGAGCGGGCCCGGGTCGCCACCGAGGGCGTGGGGGCGCGGCTGCTCGCCCTGCAGGCGGCCGACGGCCGGTGGGGCGGCGCGGCGTGGAACCGCGGCTGGGACTCGACGATGCACGTCCTGTGGCTGCTGCGCCAGCTGGGGCTGGATCCCGCGAGCGCGGAGGCACGGCGCGCGGTGGGGCTCGTCCGCGCCCAGGTGACCTGGAAGGGCTCGGGCCCGCCGGAGTGCGACAGCAACCCCTTCTTCGCCGGCGAGGTCGAGCCCTGCATCAACGGCCAGGTGGCGACGGCCGGCGCCTACTTCGGCGAGGACGTCAGCGGCATCGTCGACCGGCTGCTCGGCGAGCAGCTGCCCGACGGCGGCTGGAACTGCGAGGCCCCGGACGGCTCGGCGCGGTCGTCGTTCAACACCACCACCTGCGTGCTGGAGGGGCTGCTCGAGCACGACCGGGCGGGCGGAGGGACCCCGGAGGTGACCCGGGCCCGCCTCCGCGGGCAGGAGTACCTCCTCGAGCGCCGCCTCTTCCGGCGGCGGTCGACCGGCGAGGCGATCACGCGGGACCGCAAGGGCGGCGCCGCCTGGACGCGCTTCGCCTTCCCGACCTGGTGGCACTACGACGTCCTGCGGGGGCTCGAGCACCTGCGCGGCGCCGGCGTCGTGCCCGACCAGCGGGTGACCGAAGCGATCGAACTGGTCGCGTCGAAGCGCGACGGCGACGGGCGGTGGCCGCTCGAGACCAGCTATCCCGGTGTCCTGCCGGTCGAGCTCGACGAGCGCGAGGGCCGGCCGAGCCGGTGGAACACCCTGCGCGCCCTGCGCGTGCTCCGCTGGTACGAGCGGGCCGGCTCGTAGGGAAGCTCCCCACGGGGCGGCTTGACAGGCCGCTCGCGGCGGTCTACTTTACCGATAGGTTAATTAACTGAAAGGTTAACTGGGATGCACACCGACCGGCTCAACGAGACCTTCGCCGCCCTGGCCGACCCGACCCGGCGGGCCATCCTGGCCCGGCTCATGGGCGGGGAGGCGACGGTCACCGAGCTGGCCGAGCCGTTCCAGATGACCCTCCCGGCGGTGTCCAAGCACCTCAAGGTGCTGGAGCGGGCGGGCCTGATCACCAGGGGCCGCGAAGCCCAGTGGCGGCCCTGCCGGCTGGAGGCCGACCCCCTGCGGGAGGTGGCCGACTGGCTGGACGGCTACCGCCGGTTCTGGGAGCGGAGCCAGGAGCGCTTCGGGCGCCTGGACGACTACCTGCGCGGGGCGCAGGGGAAGGAGGCGACGGACGACCCCACCGGAGACCGCTGACCGACTGCACCGGGACCGAACCGTCCACCACGCTCGAGAGGAGCCTACGAGATGTCCGACATGAAGGTTGTCGCCGACCCCGGCACCCACGAGATCCTCATCACCCGCAGCTTCGACGCCCCCCGCGACCGCGTGTTCAAGGCCTTCACCGACCCCGAGGCGGTCGCCCAGTGGTGGGGCCTGCGCGGCAGCAACACCGACGTCGACGAGCTGGAGGCCCGGCCGGGCGGGCGCTGGCGGTTCGTCGAGCGTGACGGCAACGGCGGCGAGGACGCCTTCCACGGCGTCTACCACGACGCGGTCGCACCCGAGCGGATCGTCTACACCTTCGAGTACGAGGGCATGCCCGGCCACGTGCTGCTGGAGACCATCACCTTCGAGGAGCGGGACGGCCGGACCCTCATGACCGACAGCTCGGTGTTCCAGTCGGTCGCCGACCGCGACGGCATGCTCCAGGCGGGGATGGAGAGCGGGGCCGCCGAGTCCATGGACCAGCTCGACGAGTATCTGGCCAGGGGATGATGGCGGGGGTGGCCAGTGGGCGGGCCGGGCCCGAGGGGCCGCCGGCGGCGGTGCTGGCCCGGTTCGCGGCCGAGCGGGTGGTCAGGCTGGCCACCCTCTCGGCCGACGGGCCGCGGCTGGTGCCGGTGACCTTCGCCTGGCACCGGGGGGTGGCGGTGTGGGCCGTGGACCGGGTCAAGCCCAAGCGGCCCGGCCCGCTGCGGCGCGAGCGCGACCTGGCCGCCGACCCGAGGGTGGCCATGCTGGCCGACCACTACGACGAGGACTGGACGGCGCTGTGGTGGGTCGAGCTGCGGGGGGAGGCGGCCGTGCTGGACGGGGCGGCCGCCGAGGCCGCCCTGGACGCGCTGGCCGAGCGCTACGCCCCCTACCGTGGCGACCGCCCGCCGGGCCCGGTGGTGGCCGTGACCCCGCGCCGCTGGGCCTGGTGGTCGGCCAGCTGATCCGGTCGAATTGTACGAACCCACCCGGCTTTCGGGTTTATCCGTGTGTGGGGAGGGACATGTATGCTGGGCAGGCAATTGACAGGTCCCGCCCTGTCCCCGCGGGCCGACCGCACCTCGTGGAGGTCGCTATGTCGTCCGCGGTTGTCGACCTTGGCGTCGACCCGACTGATCCCTCGGGAACCGGAGCGCCCCCTGATCCTGACGCGCTCGAGGTCCGCCCGGAGGACGAGGTCGCCGTCCAGCGCGTCGAGCAGTGGTTCCGCGACTACGCCCAGAACCGTGACCCGGTCCTGCGCGAGCGCATCATCCTCTCCTACCTCGGCCTGGCCGACCGGCTGGCCGACCGCTACCGCAGCAACCGGGCCGTGCCGCTCGAGGACCTGCGCCAGGTGGCCCGCCTGGGGCTGGTCAAGGCGGTCGACCGCTACCAGCCGGAGCGGGCCAACCCGTTCATCCCCTACGCCGTGGCCACCGTGGTCGGCGAGCTCAAGCGCCATCTGCGCGACGCCAGCTGGCGGCTGCGGGTGCCCCGCGGCACCAAGGACCTGGCCCTGCGGCTCTGCAAGGCCATCGACGAGCTGCCCCAGCAGCTCGGCCACTCCCCCACCGTGCCCGAGCTGGCCGAGTACCTGGGGGCCAGCGAGGAGGAGGTCATGGAGGCGATCGAGGTCGCCCAGACCCGCTCGGCCCCGTCCCTGGACCAGCCGGCGGGTGAGGACGGCGAGGCCGTCCTCGGCGACTTCGTGGTCGACAAGCGCCACCGCGAGGAGCTGGAGGACATGCTGGTCCTGCCCGAGCTGATCGGGCGGCTGCCCGAGCGGGAGCGCCGCATCGTCCTGCTCCGCTATGTCGACGAGCTGACCCAGGACGAGATCGCGGCCCGCATGCAGATCTCCCAGATGCACGTCTCGCGGCTGCTGCGCCGGGCCATCGAGCGGATGCGCGGCCAGCTCGTCGACCAGTAGGGCGACCGCTCCGCCGGACGGGTTTGGAATCCGTCCGGGCTGGCAACGCCTCGGGCGAGGGCCCAGACCCTGCCCTCACGTGCCTCAAGGGCGCCTTCACGGGCGCCCTTGAGGCCTGCCCGGTCAGCGTCGCCCCGCTACTCGTCGGCCTGGACCGGCTCGCCCTGGCGTCGGGTCCAGCGGACCCAGCGGCGCTGGGTGGCGGCGGCGTCGGGGTGGATGAAGTGGGACACCTCCGGCGGGTCCTCGTCGAGGTGGAAGGATCGGAGCCGGTCGCGCACGGCCAGGTCGTCGGCGGTGAACCGCTCGTGCTGGCGCAGGTGCTCGGCCCAGGAGCGGACCACGAAGGTCTCGACGAAGCAGCCCGGTCCGGCCACGTCCTCGAACAGGCCCCAGCGGTAGGCGCCGTCGCGGCGGCGGACCCGGCGCATGGCCCGCATGGCGGCGGCGAACTCCTCGGCCCGGGCCGGGTCGACCCGGAAGCGGATCAGCACCAGCACCGGGCCGTCGTCGGGCTCGGGGTCGATCACGGTCACCGGCTCGGGCCGCACCGACGGGGTCAGGTCGAGGGTGCCGATGCCCTGGAGGCGCCAGCGGAGGGCCGCCAGCACCCCGAGGCCGAAGGAGGCGGCGGCCGCCAGCAGGGCCGTCCGCTCCCCCAGGCGGGCGGCGGCCACGCCCCACAGGGCGCTGCCGGCGGCCAGCCCGCCCTGGAACACCAGCAGGTACACGGCCAGGGCCCTGGCCCTGACCCACCGGGGCACGGCCGTCTGGGTGGCCACGTTCAGCGAGGTCAGGATGGCCAGCCAGGCGATGCCGGCCGCGACCATGGCCAGCCACACCAGCGCCGCCGAGCGCAGCACGGCCAGGGCCACCGTGGCCAGGGCGAACAGGCAGGTGCCGGCGACCACCCGCCGGTCGATGGGGACGGCCCGGCGTACCCGTGGCAGCAGCACCGCGCCCAGGACCGACCCGATCCCGAGCGCCCCCAGCAGCAGCCCGAACCCGGTCGCGTCCATCCCCAGCCGGCCCCTGGCCACCACCGGGAGCAGGGCCCACAGGGCGCTGGCGGGCAGGATGAACAGGGCCGTGCGGACCAGCACGGCCCGCAGCGGCGGGGCGAAGCGCACGTAGCGGACCCCGGCCCCCATCGCCCCCAGGACCCGCTCGCCCGCCCCCATCTCGTCCTGGGGGCGGCGCCGCCAGCGCCACAGCACGGCCAGCACCCCGAGGAACGACACCGCGTTGAGCCCGAACACCGCCGCCGGGCCGGCGGCCGCCACCACCAGGCCGCCCAGGGCCGGGCCGACCGCCCGGCCGATGTTGAACCCGGCCGAGTTCAGGGCCACCGCCGGGGCCAGCAGCCGCCCCCCGACCAGCTCGGGGATGGTGGCCTGCCAGGCGGGGGCGTTGGCGGCGTTGCCCAGCCCGAGCAGGAAGGTCAGGGCCAGCACCACGTTCGGGCTGGCCACCCCGAGCACGGTGGCCGCGCACAGCGCCGCCGCCGACAGCAGCATCCAGGTCTGGGTGGTCAGCAGCAGCCGGCGGCGGTCGAACACGTCGGCGGCCGCCCCCGAGGGCAGGGCCAGCAGCACCACGGGCAGGCTCACGGCCGTCTGGACCAGGGCCACCTGGGCGGCCGAGCCGCCCCCGCTGCCGACCTGCCAGACCGCCCCCACGCTCTGCATCCAGTAGCCGACGTTGGACACCAGGGCGGCGATCCACAGGGCCCGGAACACGGGCCGGGCCAGGGGGGCCAGCGCCGAGGGCGCGGCGGCGGGTTCGGGACTCGGGTCGGCGGCCACGGCGGGGCTCAGTGTAGCTTCGTCACATGGCCGCACCCATCGAGGACTACGCGCTCATCGGCGACACCCACACCGCCGGGCTGGTGAGCCGGCACGGCTCGATCGACTGGCTGTGCCTGCCCCGCTTCGACTCCCCGGCCTGCTTCGCGGCCCTGCTCGGCGACCGCTCCAACGGCCGCTGGCTGCTCGCCCCGGCCGGGCCGGTGAAGGAGGTCCACCGCCGCTACCAGGGCGACACCCTGGTCCTGGAGACCGAGCACCGGACCGACGACGGCGTCGTCCGGGTGGTCGACTTCATGCCCCCGCGCCAGTCGGACCCGGACGTGGCCCGGATCGTCGAGGGGGTCGAGGGCCGGGTGCGGATGCGGATGGAGCTGACCATCCGCTTCGACTACGGCTCGATCGTGCCCTGGGTGCGCCATGTCGACGGGGCCCTGCACGCCGTGGCCGGGCCCGACTCGGTCTGGCTGCGCACCCCGGTGCCGGTGCACGGCGAGAACTGGACCAGCCTGGCCGACTTCACCGTGGCCGAGGGCGAGCGGGTCCCGTTCATGCTCACCTGGCACGCCTCCCACCGGCCGGCTCCCCGGCGCATCGACCCGATCCGGGCCCTGGGCGACACCGAGGGCTGGTGGGGCGACTGGGCCGGCGGGGTCAACTACGCCGGCGGCTGGCAGGACGCGGTGATCCGCTCCCTGCTCACCCTCAAGGCGCTCACCTACGCCCCCACCGGCGGGATCGTGGCCGCCCCGACCACCTCGCTGCCCGAGCAGCTGGGCGGGGTCCGCAACTGGGACTACCGCTACTGCTGGCTGCGGGACGCCACCTTCAGCCTGTCGGCGCTGATGCTGGCCGGGCTGGCCGACGAGGCCAAGGCGTGGCGGGAGTGGCTGCTGCGGGCCGTCGCCGGCCAGCCGCAGCAGATGCAGATCCTCTACGGGGTGGGCGGCGAGCGGCGGGTCACCGAGCAGGAGCTGGACTGGCTGAGCGGGTACGAGGGGTCGCGGCCGGTGCGGGTCGGCAACGCGGCCGTGCACCAGTTCCAGCTCGATGTCTACGGCGAGGTCATGGACACCCTGCACCTGGGCCGCCACATCGGCCTGGAGAGCGACGAGGCCGTCTGGGACCTGCAGCGGGCGCTGCTCGAGTTCCTGGAGTCGAACTGGCGCGAGCCCGACGAGGGCATCTGGGAGATCCGCGGGCCACGGCGCCACTTCACCCACTCCAAGGTGATGGCCTGGGTGGCCCTCGACCGGGCCATCAAGGCGGTGGAGCTGCTGGGCCACGAGGGGCCGGTGGACCGCTGGCGGGGGCTGCGCCGCGAGCTCCATGAGGAGGTCTGCCGCGAGGGGTTCGACAGCGAGCGCGACAGCTTCGTGCAGTCCTACGGGGCCGACCGGCTGGACGCCAGCCTGCTGCTGATCCCCCTGGTCGGGTTCCTGCCCGCCGGCGACCCGCGGGTCAAGGGGACGGTGGCCGCCATCCAGCGCGAGCTGGTGTCGGACGGGCTGGTCCACCGCTACCTGCCCGACGGCTCCAAGAGCGTGGACGGCCTCCCGCCCGGCGAGGGGACGTTCCTGGCCTGCACGTTCTGGCTGGCCGACAACCTGGCCCTGATGGGCCGCCACGACGAGGCGGTGGCGATCTTCGAGCGGCTGCTCACCCTGCGCAACGACGTCGGCCTGCTGGCCGAGGAGTTCGATCCCGCCTCCGGCCGCCAGCTGGGCAACTTCCCCCAGGCGTACTCGCACGTCGCCCTCGTCAACACGGCCAACTTCCTGTCCGAGGGCCCGATGCCAGCGTGGGCACGCCACCGGGAGTGACGCGGCGATGAGCGAGGTCATCCGCATCACACCCGAGGTCGCCGTGCCCGTGGCCGAGCTCGAGTTCCGGGCCAGCCGGGCCTCGGGCCCCGGGGGCCAGGGGGTGAACACCACCGACTCGCGGGTCGAGCTCCGCTTCGACGTGGCCGGCTCCCCGTCCCTCTCCCCCGAGGTGCGGGAGCGGGCCCTGCGCCGCCTTGGCCCGCGGCTCGACAGCAACGGGGTCCTGCGGGTCGTGGCCCAGGCCCAGCGCAGCCAGCTCGCCAACCGCCGCGCCGCCACCGAGCGGTTCGCCGAGCTCATGGCCAACGCCCTGGCCACCCCTCGCCCCCGCCGCCCCACCCGGCCCACCGCGGCCTCGAGGGCCCGGCGGGTCGAGGGCAAGCGCCGCCGCTCGGCCACCAAGCGCCTCCGGGGCCGGCCCCCGGCGCCCGAGGACTGAGCCAGGCGATCAGCCCTCGTCCAGGTGGACCTGGACGGTCGGTTCGTCGGCCGGGTCCAGGAGCACCAGGTCGGCGACGGTGCCGGCGCGGCAGAGGTCGGCGGCGGCCTCGGCAAGGGCGGCCAGCCGCTCGGGGCGGTCGGCGACCTCGACCCGGCGAACCGGTGCACGGAGGGAGCGCCGGGCGGCGGTCTTGGCCCGGCGGATCTCGGTGAGGACGTCGATCCCGGCCTCCAGGGCGAGGGGGCTCGGGTGCTCGACCCCGGTGGTGGCGCGGAGGGGCCCAGCCTCGGGCCAGGGGGCGAGGTGGACCGAGCCGTCCCGCCACCAGGACCAGACCTCCTCGGTGACGAACGGCAGCACGGGGGCGAACAGCCGGACCAGGGTGTCAAGGCACAGGCGCAGGGTGGCGACGGCCGAGGCCTGGCCGCCCTGGCCGGCCTCGCCGTAGGCGCGGCCCTTGACCAGCTCCAGGTAGTGGTCGCAGAAGGCCCAGAAGCAGCCCTCGGCGGCCTCCAGGGCCCGGGCCGGCTCGTAGCCTTCGAAGGCGGCGGTGGCCTCCTCCACCACCCCGGCCAGGGTGGCCAGCATCGCCCGGTCCAGGGCCTCGCTGACCTCGGTCCCGGTCGCGGCCCGACCGTCCAGGGCGAGCACGAACCGGGAGGCGTGCAGCAGCTTGGTGGCAAGGCGGCGCCCGACCCGGAGCTGGCCCTCGTCCAGGGTGGTGTCGACCCCGGCCCGCTTGCCGGCCGCCCAGTGGCGCAGGGCGTCGGCGCCGAACCGCTCCAGGGCGTCGGTCGGGGTCAGGGCGTTGCCCCGCGACTTGGCCAGCTTGCGCCGGTTGGGGTCGACCACCCAGCCGGCGATGACCGCGTGCGACCACGGCACCGTGCCGTGCTCCACGTGCGCCCGGGCCAGCGAGTAGAACAGCCAGGTGCGGATGATGTCGTGACCCTGGGGCCGCAGGTCCATGGGGAACACCCGGGCGAACAGGTCGGGGTCGTCGACCCAGCCGCCGGCGATCTCGGGGGTGATGGCCGAGGTCGCCCAGGTGTCCATGACGTCGGGGGCACCGGCGAACCCGCCCGGCCGGCCCCGGTCGGCCTGGGAGAAGCCGTCGGGTACGTCGGTGGAGGGGTCGACCGGCAGCCGGTCCTCGCCCGGCACCAGGGGCCGGTCGTAGTCGACGGCGCCGTCGGGGCCGACCTGGTACCAGAGCGGGAACGCCACCCCGAAGAACCGCTGGCGGCTGATGCACCAGTCGGCCGCCAGCCCCTCGACCCAGTTCTGGAAGCGGCTGTGCATCCAGTCCGGGTGCCAGGCCAGCTCGGCGCCCCGGGCCAGCAGGGCGTCCTTGAGCTCGACGGTGCGGACGAACCACTGGCGGCTGGTCAGGATCTCCACCGGCTGGCTGCCGTGCTCGTAGAACTTGACCGTCTGGGTGACCGGGGCCGGCGGGGCGGCCAGGGCGCCGGCCCGGCGCAGCAGGGCCGCCGCCCGCTCCCTGGCCCGGGCCACGGGCAGCCCGGCCAGCTCGTCCGAGGCCCGCTGGGCGGCCGCCGGATCGGCGGACGCGAACCCCGGCGACCCCCAGGTGACGGGCCGGATGCTGCCGTCGGCGTCCAGCACCGGCCGGACACCCAGCCCCAGGTCGCGCCACCAGACCAGGTCGGTGGGGTCGCCGAAGGTGCAGAGCATGGCCACTCCGGTCCCCTTGCCGGGGTCGGCCAGGCGGTGGGCCAGCACCGGCACCTCGGCCCCGAACAGCGGGGTCCGCACGGTCGTGCCCTGGAGGGCGGTGTAGCGGCCGTCGTCGGGGTGGACGACCAGGGCAACGCAGGCGGCCAGCAGCTCGGGCCGGGTGGTGTCGACCTCGACCGCCCGGCCGCCGGCGGCGGGGAACCGCAGCCGGTAGGAGACGCCCTCGACCTCACGGTCCTCCAGCTCGGCCTGGGCGACGGCCGTGTGGAAGTCGACCTCCCACAGGGTGGGGGCGTCGGCCTGGTAGGCCAGCCCCTTGGCCAGCAGCCGCAGGAACGCCCGCTGGGAGGCCCGCCGGGCCCGCTCGCCGACGGTGGCGTAGGTCAGCGACCAGTCGACCGACAGCCCCAGGCGGCGGAAGGTGGCCTCGAAGGCCTGCTCGTCCTCCATGGTGAGCTGGCTGCAGAGCTCGACGAAGTTGGGCCGGGAGACGGCGATCGGCTGCCGGGACGGCCACTCGGGCGGCTCGAAGGCCGGCCGGTAGGGCAGCGACGGGTCGCAGCGGACCCCGAAGTGCTGCTGGACCCGCCGCTCGGTCGGCAGGCCGTTGTCGTCCCAGCCCATCGGGTAGAAGACCGCCCGGCCCCGCATGCGCTGGAACCGGGCGAGCACGTCGGTCTGGGTGTAGGAGAAGGCGTGGCCGAGGTGGAGGGGGCCGCTGACCGTCGGCGGCGGGGTGTCGATCGAGAACACCTCGGCCCGGGGGCGGGTGCGGTCGAAGCGGTAGACGCCGCTGCGCGCCCACCGCTCGGCCCACTTGCGCTCCAGCCCGTCCAGGGTCGGCTTGGTCGGCGGCTTGGGGTCCATGAGGCGCGAGCTTACCCGTGCCGTCAGTCCAGCGGCAGGCCCATCACCACCGCGTCCCACAGCTCGCCCGAGCGGCGCCGGTAGTGCCTGGTCAGGTAGCCCTCGCGGCGGAACCCGAAGCGCTCGTAGAGGGCCAGGGCGGCGGCGTTGTGGGGCCAGACCTGGAGGGCGAGCTTGTGGGCGCCGGCCTTGCGGGCCTGATCGACGGCCTCGGTCAGCAGCGCGGTGCCGACCCCGCGGCCGCGCCAGCCGGCGGCCACGGTCATGCCCAGGTCGGCCACCCCGTAGGAGGCGAGGCGCAGCCCGAGCTGGCCGACCGCCTCCCCGCCGGCCTCGGCGACCAGGACGATGGCGTCGTCGCTCTCGATCTCCTCGGCCATCCGCCGCCGGCGGCCATCGACGTCGACCGGGGCCTCGGTGGCGATCCAGCGGCCCTCGCCGGCCACCTCGACCAGGATGGCGACCAGGGCGTCGACGTCGGCCAGGGTCGCCTCCCGGACGGTGACCGGCGGGGTCACCCCGCCTCGAGCGCCCGGGCGAGGTCGGCGACCAGGTCGTCGGGGTGCTCGATGCCGACCGAGAGGCGGACCAGGTCGGCCGGGACCTCGGCGTCGGTGCCGGCCACGCTGGCATGGGTCATCTCGCCGGGCAGCTCGATCAGGCTCTCCACCCCGCCGAGGCTCTCGGCGAGGGTGAACACCTCGGTGGCGGCGACGATGCGCTTGGCCGCCTCGACCCCGCCGGCCGGGCGGAAGGCGACCATGCCCCCGAAGGCGGTCATCTGGGCGGCGGCCAGCTCGTGCCCGGGGTCGTCGGGCAGGCCCGGGTAGCGGACCTCGGCCACCTCGGGCCGGGCGGCCAGGAAGGCGGCCACCCGCATGGCGTTGTGGCAGTGGGCCCGCATCCGCAGGGCCAGGGTCTTGACCCCGCGCAGGGTCAGCCAGCAGTCCATCGGCCCCGGCACCGCCCCGACGGCGTTCTGGAGGAAGCGGGCCCGCTCGTGGAGTTCGGGCAGCCGGGTGACCAGGGCCCCGCCGACCACGTCGGAGTGCCCGCCGAGGTACTTGGTCGAGGAGTGCACCACCAGGTCGGCCCCGAGCTCGAGCGGCCGCTGCAGGAACGGGGTGGCGAAGGTGTTGTCGACCGCGCACAGCGCCCCCGCGGCGTGGGCCAGCTCGGCCGCCCCGGCGATGTCGACCACGCCGAGCAGCGGGTTGGTCGGCGTCTCCACCCAGACCAGCCGCGTCTCGTCCCGGATGGCCTGCTTGAGCTGGTCCAGGCTGGTCATGTCGACCACGTCGAGCCGCAGCCCCCACCCCTCGAACAGCCGCGCCGCCACCCGGTAGGTCCCCCCGTAGACGTCCGCCGACAGCACCAGATGGTCCCCGGGGCCGAGGGTCTGGAGCACGGTCGTGGTCGCCGCCATCCCCGAGGCGAAGCACAGCCCGCCCCCCGGCCCCCCCGGGGCGACCCCCTCCAGCGACGCCAGGCAGGTCTCGAGGTTCGTCCGGGTCGGGTTCCCGGTCCGGGCGTACTCGTAGCCCTGGTGCTCCCCCACCGCCGCCTGGGCGAACGTGGAGGTCTGGTAGATCGGCGCGATCACCGCCCCGGTCGCCGGGTCCGGCGCCGACCCCACGTGCACCGCCCGGGTCTCGAAGTCCATGCCCTCGACGCTCACGGGATCCTCCGGGTGGCCAGGTGGTCGAGGAGGTCGGAGCGGGTCATGACGCCGACGGCGCGGCCGTGGTCGGTGACCAGGACGGCGGTGGAGCGGCCCTTGGAGAGGAGCTCGAAGGCGGCTTCGGCCTGCTCGTGCTGCTCGATGGTGGGGAAGGGGGGGTCCATGACGTCGACGACCTGGGCGTCGAGGACCTCGGGCTTGCGGAACAGGCGCTCCAGGAGGGTGCCCTCCTGGATCGAGCCGACCACGCTGGAGAGGTCGGTCGGGTCCTCGCCGTGGACCACCGGGAGCTGGCTGACCGAGTAGGTGTGGAGGCGGTCGATGGCCTCCTTGACCCGCTCGTGGGAGGCGACGGTGACCAGCGGCGGGGTGTCGTGGTGGGCCTTGCCGCCGAGGACGTCGACCACGGTGGCGGCGCCGCGGCGGGCCAGGAAGCCGTGGTCGCGCATCCAGTCGTCGTTGTAGACCTTGGACAGGTAGCCGCGGCCGCCGTCGGGGAGCAGGACGACGATGGTGGTGTCGCGGCCGTACTCCTTGGCCACCTCGACGCCCGCGACCATGGCCAGCCCGCACGAACCGCCGACCAGCAGCCCCTCCTCGCGGGCGAGGCGGCGGGTCATCAGGAACGAGTCGCGGTCGGACACGGTCACGTAGCGGTCGACCACCGAGCGGTCGAAGGTCTCGGGCCAGAAGTCCTCGCCGACCCCCTCGATGAGGTAGGGGTGGACGTCGTCGGAGGTGTAGATCGAGCCCTCGGGGTCGGCCCCGACCACCACCAGGTCGGGCTTGCGCTCCTTGAGGTAGCGGCCGGCCCCGCTGATGGTCCCGCCGGTGCCGATGCCGGCCACGAACACGTCGATCTTCCCGTCGGTCTGATCCCACAGCTCGGGGCCGGTGCTCCGGTAGTGGGCCTCGGGGTTGGCCGGGTTGGCGTACTGGTTGGGCTGGTAGGCCCCGGGGATCTCTTCGGTGAGGCGGTTGGCCACCGAGTAGTAGGACTCGGGCGAGTCGGGCGGGACCGCCGTGGGGGCGATCACGACCTCGGCCCCGTAGCCCCGCAGCAGGGCGATCTTCTCCTGGCTCATCTTGTCGGGCATGACGAACACGCAGCGGTAGCCCTTGAGGGCGGCGACGATGGCCAGCCCGGCGCCGGTGTTGCCGCTGGTCGGCTCCACGATCGTGCCGCCCGGCTTGAGCTGGCCGGAGCGCTCGGCCCGCTCGACCATGGCCAGCCCGATCCGGTCCTTGACCGAGCCGCCGGGGTTCAGGTACTCGACCTTGGCCAGCAGGGCCGGGGCGAGGCCGCGGCCGAGCCGGGACAGCCGGATCAGCGGGGTGCCGCCGACCACGTCGAGGAGCGAGTCGTACACCTCCATGGCCGGAAGCATAGCCCTCAGGCGGCGGGGTTGCCCTCCGGGTCGATCCCCTCGAACAGGTCGGTCTCGTGCTCGCAGGCCGGGACCAGGGACCGGGCCAGGGTGTAGTCCTCCCAGGGGTAGATCTCGGCCGTCACCTCGTCGGGGATGGCGAACCAGAAGCTGTTGGGGTCGATCTGGGTGGCGTGGGCGATCAGGGCGTCGCGGCGCCGGCCCAGCCAGCCGGCCACGTCGACCTGGGTGGTGACGACCGGCTCGGGGAAGCCGTCCTCCTCCTCGTCCCAGTGCTCCAGCCACTCGGCGAACGGGCTCTCGATCCCCCGCTCGAGCGCCCCCTGGTGGATCGCCTCCACCCGGGCGCGGCTGAAGGTGGCGTGGTAGTAGAGCTTGAGCGGCTGCCAGGGGGGCCCGGCCCCGGGGTAGCGGCCGGGGTCGCCGGCGGCCTCGAAGGCGGCCACCGACACCTCGTGGGTGCGGATGTGGTCGGGGTGGGGGTAGCCGCCGCGCTCGTCGTAGGTCAGCACCACCTGGGGCCGCTCGGCCCGGATGATCGCCACCAGGCGGCCGGTGGCCTCGTCCAGGTCGGCGTTGGCGAAGGCGTCGGGATGGCCGTTGGTGTCGCTGTCGGCCATGCCCGAGTCGCGGTAGCCGAGCCAGTGGTGGGCGGTGACGTTCAGGACCTCCAGGGCCTTGGCCAGCTCCTGGCGGCGCAGCTCGGGCATGCGCTCCAGCACCCCCGGCTGGTCCATGGCCGGGTTGAGGATCTCCCCGGCCTCGCCGCCGGTGCAGGTGACGACCACCACCCGCACGCCCTCGTCGGCGTAGCGGGCCATCGTGCCGGCGCCCTTGGAGGACTCGTCGTCGGGGTGCGCGTGGACGGCGAGCAGGGTTCGGGACACGGGCGGGACTCCTCGGATCGTGGTGGCTGGTCGACCGCCCAGGGTAGCAAGCCGGCGGGACATCGTTTCCAGTCGAGATAGGCCGTTCGTTAGGAATGAATGGTTCGTGGATTTTGACTTATACTGAGCCCTGGCCGGCGCGGTCCCGCCGGCCGCAGGGAGGGGGGTCGTTTCCGTGAAGCTGGTGCAGCGCCTGGCGCGGAGGCTGGGCGAGCTGCTCTCGGCGCTGGCCACGCCGGCCGCGCTGGGCGCGCCGCGCAAATGGAGCTGAGGGCCGCCAGAGCGGCCGCCCGGCGGCGGGTCGGGACCTACACCGCCATCGTCACCGTGGCCGGCCTGGCCTGGCTGGCCGCGGCCGCGCCGGCGGCCGCCCGGGCGGCCGCCCGCGACCCGGCGCCCGTGCTCGTGCTGGGCGCCCTGGTGCTGGCGGCCGAGCTGATGCCGCTGGAGCTGGGCCGGCCCGGCACCCGGGACTCGACGACCATGTCGCAGCCGTTCGCGTTCGCGCTGGTGCTCGGCTGGGGCACGCCGGCCGGGGTGGTGGCGCTCGGGGTCTGCTCGGCCCTGGCCGACCTGGCCGGGGGCAAGGCGGCCCGCAAGGTGCTGTTCAACTCGGCCCAGCTGGCCATCGCGCTCGGGACCGCCGGGGCCGTCTACGGCCTCGCCGGCGGCCACCCCTTCCCTCCGGGGGACCACCCCGGCGGTCCCCCGGACCCCCCCGTGTCGCTGCCCGCCTTCGCGGCCGCCGCCCTGGCCTTCTTCGTGGTCAACAACCTGCTCGTCGAGGCCGTGCTGGTCCTGGCCGGGGGCGCCCCGGCCCTGGACCGGGTCCGCCAGGGCGTGGGGCTGCGGGCCTGGGTGTCGGCCATGCTCCTGGGCATGGCCCCGGTGGTGACCGTGGTCGCCCGGACCAGCCTCGGCCTGGTCCCGGTCCTGGGGCTGACCACCGCCGCCGTCTACCTGGCCTGCCGGGGGACCATCCGGGCCGACCGGGAGCGGGCCCGGGCGAGGCCGTGGCCGACCAGGCCCGGGCGTCCGCGGCCGAGCAGAAGCGGCTGGTCGAGGGCGAGCAGGCCCTCATCCGCCAGCTCCAGGAGAGCGACCGGCACAAGCGGGACCTGCTGGCCACCGTCTCCCACGAGCTGAAGACCCCCCTCACGGTGATCCTGGGCACGCTCGGGACCCTGAGCCGCCGCGGGACCGTCCTCGAGCCGGCCGAGCGCCGCGAGTTCGTCGACATGGCCGTGCGCCAGGGCACGCGCCTCAAGGAGCTGATCGAGCAGCTGCTGCTGGCGGCCAGGTTCGAGCAGGCCACGGCCGAGCCGGCCGAGCGGCCGCTGGTCGACGCGGTCGCCCTGGCCGGCGACGCCCTGGCCGGGGCCCGGGTCGCCCACCCCGGGCGGGAGCTGGTCCTGCACACCGGCGAGCCCCTGCCCGTCCGGGCCAGCCCCGAGGCGGTCCTCCAGGTGCTCGGCAACCTGCTCGACAACGCCGCCAAGTACGCCCCCGACCTGGGCCCGGTCCGCCTGGAGGCGACCCGCTACGGGCCCCTGGCCGTGCTCGCCGTCGAGGACACCGGCCCCGGCGTGCCCGGTCCCGACCGCGAGCGCATCTTCGAGCGCTTCACCCAGCTCGACTCCGGGGCCACCCGCCGGGCCGGCGGGGTCGGCCTCGGCCTCTACATCGCCCGCCGGCTCGCCCACGACCAGGACGGCGAGCTGCTCGCGACCGACCCCACCCTCCCGGGCACGGGCGCCCGCTTCGAGCTCCGCCTGCCCCTGGCCGAGACCCTGGCCGAGACCGGCCGGACCGCCCACCCGACCCCGGGCCGCCGGTCGGCGCTGCCCGACGCGCCCGCCGAGGGCCTGGCGAACGCCGCCGTCAGCCGGTAGATTGGTCGCCGGTGCGGGCACCTGGTCCCGCCCTTTTGCGCATTCTGGGCCCTGTTGGCCGTCTCGCGGGAGGTGGAAGGTTGACCGCGAACACCCCAAACGACCCCCTCGCCCTGCTCGGCATCGACCACGTCGAGTTCTGGGTCGGCAACGCCAAGCAGGCCGCCTACTTCTACCGCACCGGGTTCGGCTACAGCCCGGTCGCCTACGCCGGCCCCGAGACCGGCCTGCGTGACCGCGCCTCCTGGGTGCTCGGCCAGGGGTCGATCCGGCTGGTCCTGACCAGCTCGCTGCGGCCCGGGACCGAGATCGCCGACCACGTGGCCCGCCACGGCGAC
>DASZON010000165.1:0-8104 GCA_035550755.1 Actinomycetota bacterium
AGATCCGGCTCGGGCTGGAGCGGGCCGGCCTCGGGGTCGGCCCCGGCCGGGCCGGGCTGGAGGCGGCCGGGTTCTACGTGTGCGTCGCCGACCTGGAGGACGAGCTGATCCGCTGCCTCGGCGCCGCCGCCACCGAGGACGTCATCGCCGCCCAGGGCGAGCTGCGGTCGTTCCGGACCCTGCAGCGCCAGCCCGCCCAGCGCGACCGGAGCCTGGAGCAGCAGCTGCACCGCTTCCTGGGGGCGGGCGGGGGCCGCAAGCTCCGCTACGCCCGGCTGCTCGCCGGTGCCCTCGACCCCGCGGCCGTGCCCCGGCCCCTCGACCGGGTCCTGGCCCGCCTGGGACCTAGGCCCGCAGGTAGGTGAGCACGGCCAGGACCCGGCGGTGGTCGCTGGCCGCCGCCGGCAGGCCGAGCTTGCCGAAGATGCTGGAGATGTGCTTCTCGACCGCGCCCTCGGTGACGACCAGGCGGTCGGCGATGGCGGCGTTGCTGCGGCCCTCGGCCATCAGGGCGAGGACGTCGAGCTCGCGGGGGCTGAGGGAGGCCAGGGGGTCGCCGCGGCGGCGGCGGCCGAGGAGCTGGGCGACGACCTCGGGGTCGATGGCGGCGCCGCCCTCGCCGACCCGGCGGACGGCGGCCAGGAACTCGCCGACGTCGGCCACCCGGTCCTTGAGGAGGTAGCCGACGCCCTGGGCGCCGCCGGCCAGCAGGTCGGTGGCGTAGCGCTCCTCCACGTACTGGGACAGGACCAGGATGGCGGTGCCGGGGGCTCGCCCGCGGACCTCGAGGGCGGCCCGCAGGCCCTCGTCGCTGTGGCTGGGGGGCATCCGCACGTCGACCACGGCCAGGTCGGGGCGGTGGGCGTCGACGGCCGCGACCAGGCCGGGGCCGTCGCCGACCTGGGCGACGACCTCGACCCCGCCGTCGGCCAGGAGCCGGGCCAGGCCCTCGCGGAGCAGGACGGAGTCCTCGGCGATCACGACCCGCACGGCAGCTCCGCCCGGACCACCGTGGGGCCGCCGTCGGGGCTGGTGACGGTGAGGCGGCCGTCGACGGCGGCGACCCGGTCGGCCAGGCCGCGCAGGCCGCCGCCCCTGGCCGGGTCGGCCCCGCCGGCGCCGTCGTCGGTGACCTCGACGATCAGCAGGCCCCGGTGGCGGCTGATGCGGACGCCGATCTCGGCCGCCCTGGCGTGCTTGGCCGCGTTGGCGAGGGCCTCGGCGACCACGAAGTAGGCGGCCGACTCGACCGGCCCGGGCAGGCGCCCGCACGCGACCTCGACCCCGACCGGCACCGGGGAGCGGGCGGCCAGGGCGGAGATGGCCGCGTCCAGGCCCCGGTCGGCGAGCACCGCCGGGTGGATGCCGCGGGCCAGGTCGCGCAGCTCGGCCAGGGCCCGCTTGGCCTCCTCGTGGGCCTCGCCGACCAGGGCGGTGGCCGCGGCCGGGTCGGTCTCCAGCTTCGCCCTGGCCATCCCCAGGTCCATGGCCAGGGCGACCAGCCGCTGCTGGGCGCCGTCGTGGAGGTCGCGCTCGATACGGCGGCGCTCGGCCTCGGCCGCGTCGACGGCCCGGTCGCGGCTGGCCTCGAGGGCCTGGACCCGGGCCCGCAGCTGGTTGTCGCTGGGCCCGAGCAGGGCCAGGGCGAGCGCACCGTGGGCGGCGGCCATGCCGGTGACCGCCCAGGCCGCGGCCACGCACAGGACGGCCCCGGCGACCGCGGCCAGGAGGGCGTCGGGCAGGCTGTCGATCACCAGGTAGCTCCGGTCGCCGTTGACGACCAGGGCGGCCTCGCCGGCGGGCGGGATCCAGTACCACAGCGGGGAGGTGAACAGCAGCAGGGCCAGGCTCCACAGGGTGGTGGTGACCACGAACCAGACCAGCCCGAGCGGGAACAGCAGGACCAGGTAGGCGAGGTCCTTCCAGGTGGCCGGGTCGCCGGCCAGGACCCGGGCCCGCCGCCACAGGGACCCGGCGGGCAGGGGCCGGTAGGGCTCGGGGATGGCGACGCCCAGCATCGCCCGCACCCAGCGCCGCTCCAGCCAGGCCCCGCCCCGCCAGGCCAGCAGGGTCAGGGCCAGGACCAGGACCCCGACCCAGACGATCAGCAGGCCGGCGCCAAGGGTCAGGCCGGTGACCAGGATGACGAACCACGCCAGGCCGACGAACATGCTGGCCAGCAGGTAGACCGTGGCCGTCCAGGTGCGGAGCCGGAGCGGCGCGGCCAGCACCGGCCAGACCCTCCCGCCGCCCGGCGTCCCCGCCGTCGCCGCCTGCTCGACCGCCATCGAACGCTCCTTGGTGTCGCCTCGATCTTGCCAGCTCGAGGCTAGGGCGCGGGAGCCCGGCGGCCCATCCGGGAGGCTGGTCGACGGGGGTGGGGGCAACCCGAGGGCTGGATCAGGCCAGCAGACCCCGCAGGTGGTCGTCGACCAGCCGGTCGACCAGCTCCTCGGGGCCGGCCGGCCAGGGGAAGGTGGGGGCGGCCAGGAGCAGGCTGGTGATGCCGTGGACCAGGACCCACAGGCCGACGGCGATCTGGAGGGGGTCGCCGGGGCGGAAGGCGCCGGCGTCCAGGCAGCGCTGGACGGCCTCGACCAGGTGGTTGAAGGTGCCGGAGCGGTACAGGTAGCGCTCGTCGACGTCGTCGGGGACGTGGTCCTTGTGCATGAACAGGACCCGGTAGGCCTCGGCGTTGCCCAGGCCGAAGCGGACATAGGCCCGGCCGCGGCGGCGCAGGCCCTCCACCGGGTCGTCGACGCCGGCCTCGGCGGCGGCCATCTCGGCGTCCAGCTGGCGGAACTGCTCCTCGCAGACCTCGAAGATGAGCTCGGTCTTGTCGGCGAAGTGCAGGTAGATCGAGGGCGGGGTGACGCCGACGGCCTCGGCCACGGCGCGGATCGAGACCGCCTCGGTGTCGCCGGTCTCGGCCAGCAGGCGGGTGGCGGCGGCCAGGATCTCCTCGCGCAGGCGCGGGCCTTCCCCTCGCCGGGCCCGGGCCCGGCGAGGGGAGGCGGAGGAGCGCGCGGCCGGCATCAGGCCCCGCTCGCCCCTGGGGCCTCGCGCAGCCCGACCCGGGCGTGCAGGCGCCGCAGCGGCGCCGGGGCCCACCAGTTGGCCTGGCCGGCCAGGCGCATGAACGCCGGCACCAGCAGGGCCCGGATCAGGGTGGCGTCGACCAGGATGGCCAGGGCGGTGCCGATGCCGAACAGCTTGAGGAAGCTGACCTGGGAGGTGGCGAAGGCCACGAACACGATCGCCAGCAGGGCGGCCGCGGTGGTGACGATGCGGCCGGTCCGCTCCAGCCCGACCGCGACCGAGGCGACGGTGTCGCCGGTCCGGTCGTGCTCCTCCTTGATCCTCGACAGCAGGAACACCTCGTAGTCCATGGAGAGCCCGAAGGCGATGCAGAACAGCAGCACGGGCATGGACGTGTCGATCGTACCGGTTGGGGTGAAGCCGAGGAGCCCGGCCAGGTGGCCGTCCTGGAAGACGTGGACCATGGCCCCGTAGATGGCGGTCAGCGAGAGCAGGTTCAGGACCAGCGCCTTGACCGGGATGACCACGCTGCCGGTGAGCAGGAACAGCAGGGCGAAGGTGACCAGGGCGATCACCGCCGCGGCCAGCGGCAGGTTGCCGGACAGCGACGCCTTGGTGTCGACCAGCCGGGCCGACTGGCCGGTGACCTGGACCCCGAACGGGGCCTGGAGGCCGCGGACGGCGGCGACCAGCTCCTCGCCGGCCCGCGAGCTGGGCTCGACCGACGGGACCACCGACAGCCAGGTGCCGTCGGCGGCGGCGAACCGCGCCGAGGCGGGGGCGACGGCGTTGCCGGCGGTGAGCGGGCCCTGGAGGCGATGTCCACCCATGTAGCTGCCGGTGAGGGCGTCGACCCGCTCGACCCCGTCCAGCCGCGACAGCTGGCTGGCGTAGCCGTCGATGCCGGTCAGCCGGGCCCGCGGGTCGCCGATGCCGGTGGCGACCACCGACAGCGCGGCCGCCTGGTCGCCGGCGAAGCCGGCCCGGACGGCCTCGGCGACCTGGCGGCCCTCGGCCCCGGGGGGCAGGACCCGGTCGTCGGGGAGGCCGAAGCGGACGCCCAGGAACGGGGTGCCGAGCAGGACCAGGAAGGCGACCACGGCCAGGGCGATCGGGAGCGGCCGGCGCATCACCCAGGTGGCGATCCGGTGCCAGACGCCGGCCCCCGGCTCGGCGGTGGCGGCGCGGCGGCGGCCGACGGGCAGGCGGAAGCGGTCGACCCGGCGGCCGAGCACGGCCAGCAGGGCCGGGAGCACGACCAGGGCGCCGGCCGCGGCCAGGGCGACCACGGCGATGCCGGCGTAGCCGAACGAGCGCAGGAAGTAGAGGGGGAACACCAGCAGGGCGAGCAGGGCCACGGCCACGGTGGCGGCGCTGAACAGGACCGTGCGGCCGGCGGTGCGCATGGTCGTGACCAGGGCGTCGGTCTCGGAGCGGCCGGCCCGCAGCTCCTCGCGGTAGCGGGAGACGATGAACAGGCTGTAGTCGATGGCCAGGCCGAGGCCGAGGGCGGTGGTCAGGTTGAGGGCGTAGATGGAGACGTCGGTCAGGCCGGCCAGGACCCGCAGGACCAGCAGGGTGCCGACGATGGCGAACCCGCCGACGGCCAGGGGCAGGACGCCGGCCACGGCGCTGGCGAACACCAGCACCAGCAGCAGCAGGGTGATGGGGACGGCGATGGCCTCGGCCCGGGCCAGGTCGGCCTCGACCTGCTCGCCGACCTCGCGGAACACCTGGGCCTGGCCGCCGACCTGGACGCGGACGGCCGGGTCGTCGCGGGCGAAGGCGGCGGTGATGGCGGCCGCCCGCTCGTCCAGGCCCTCCTCGTCGCCGGTGATGCGGCCGAGGACCAGGGCCTGGGAGCCGTCGGTGCTCTTGAGCGCCGGGGCGCGGGTGGCCCAGTAGGAGACGACCTGGGCGAGGTCGGGCTCGGCGGCCAGCCGCCGGGTGAGCTGCTCCCCCACCGCGGCCACGGCCGGGTCGTCGACCTGGCCGCCCTTGGCGGTGACCAGCAGCACCAGGTTGGGGTCGCCGGCCCCGAACTCGTCCCGCAGGACCGTGGCCGCCCTGGTCGACTCGGCCGCCGGGTCGTCGAACCCGCCGGACTTGAGCCTGGTGACCGCGCCACCGCCCAGGGCGCCGGCGGCCACCACCGCCACCAGCGTGGCCGCGAGCACCAGCCACCGTCGCCGGAGCAGGAACCGGCCGAGCCGTTCGAGCATGACAACCTCCTATCGCTGATAGCTTAGCGTTGTAAACTTAACAGCGATAGCCGAGCTGTCAAGGACCGGTTCGGGCGACCATGGCCAGAACGGCTAGCATGTGCCTCCGTCGTCGCCGATCCCTCCGGAGCCCGCCCATGTGCACCGCCGTCCGTATCGTCGTGGCCGCCGCCGAGCGGGAGCGACGCCTCGAGCTGCGGCGGGCCGCGGTGACGGCGGAGTGGGAGGTGGTCGGCGAGGCCGACGGGCCCGAGGGGGCCTACGCCGAGGCGGTGGAGCGGCGGGCGCGGTTCCTGGTGCTGGACGCCAGCGCGGCCGGGCCCAGGCCGGAGGTACTGGTGCGGCGGCTCCGGTCGACCAGCCCCAACGCGTTCGTTGTCGGGGTCGGCGAGGTCGCCGGGGTCGACGCCAGCGTCGAGGACCTGGACGCCCTGCGCGAGGCCATGCGCGACCTGCTGCACGCCAGCGGCGACCACCAGCACGCCTGACCCGGGCCGGCGGCCGGGTCAGCGCGGCAGGCGGGCCCGGTAGGGGGCGGCCAGGTGGCGGCCGCCCAGGCTGGCGTGGCGGCCCTGGTAGGCGAAGGCGATCAGCAGCAGCACGCCAAGGGTGAAGGCGCTGAGCCCGACCCCGACCAGGGGCACGGTCCGGTTGGGCCCGGTGGAGGCGAGCGGGCAGGCCCGGGCCAGGGACTGCTCGACCCAGGCGATGGGCTTGGCCTGGCCGGGACGGCGGACCTCGGCGCGGACCTCGCGCATGCCGCTGAGCGACACCTCGGCCCGCCACTCGAAGGTCCCCGACCCGCTGGTGCTGACCCGCCCCCGGGACAGGGTGCGGTCCGAGGCCGGGTCGACCAGGGCGACGTCGAGGCGCGCGCCCTCGGGCATCCCGGTGCCCTCGGTGGTGGCGCCGTCGCAGGTCAGGTCGTGGACGCCGACATAGGTGACGGCGCCGGCGGGCCGGGCGATCAGCAGCAGGGCGAACGCGGTCATGCCCACTGTGGCTGCTCGCCGCCACCGCATCTGGACCCGCTCCTCCCGGCCTCGGCATTCCCGCCGCACGGCCACGACCGCGCGGCTCCACAGGAAGCCTTCACTCCCGCGACGATACGGAAACCTACCCAGGCACGCGCTCGGCAAGACTACGGATCCATCCGGACGGACCTGTCGGACCGCCCAGGTCACTCGGTCTGGAGGGCGATGCCGTCGACCAGCAGGCGGCCGTCACCGGCCAGGTCGCGGCCGACGACCTCGAGGGCGAGGCTGGAGCCGGGGGCCCGGGTGCGGTGCTCGACGGCCAGCTGCTGCCAGCCGGCGCCGTCCAGGGTGTAGCCGGCCTGGTCGGCGCTGACCTCCCGGCCCCCGGCGAGCTCGCGCAGGGCGAGCACGACCTGGCCGCCCCCGCCCGGGGCCCGCACCCAGACGGTCGCCTCGTAGGTGGTGGCGGCCTTGGCGGTGGCGGCGCCCCGCCGGACCATCCCCGCCTGGCCGCCGGGGCCGAGGGCGGCCGCCCAGCGGCCCGAGGCCCCGCCCTGGACCCGCTCGAGCTTGGCCCCGGCCAGCGGCGCCCAGCCGGCCAGGTCGCGCTCGAAGTCGCCGTCGGCGAGCAGGTTGCCGGGGGTGGGCCGGATCGGCCGGGCCCCGGGGGCGGTGGTCGCGGCCGCGGCGGTGGTCGTCGTGGCCGCGGCGGTGGTGGGGGCCTGGGCCCCGGTGGTGGCCGGCCCGGCGGCCGGCCGCGGCCCGGTACCGGTGTCGCGGGTCAGCAGGGCGAGCACGGCCGAGATGGCGGCCAGGCTCAGCATGGCCGCCAGGAACAGCTGCTGCAGCGGCGACAGGCCGAACCGCCGGGGCGGCTCGGCCAGGTGACGAGGGGGGCTGTCGGCCATGGGCGAATACTCCGCTGGTGGTGCCCGCAGCGGCAACCGCGGGCCCTGCCCTTGGGGTGGCTGGGCGGCTAGCGGACCTCGGCCGCGATCGCGGCCAGGACCCCGTTGACGAACCGGCCCGAGTCGGCCGTGGACAGCAGCTTGGCCAGCTCGATGGCCTCGTCGAGGACGACCGCGGTCGGCACCTCGGGCCGGGCGGTCAGCTCGTAGGCGGCCAGGCGGAGCAGGTTGCGGTCGACCAGCGGCATCCGCTCGATCGTCCAGTGCTCGGCGGCGGCGGCGATGCGGGCGTCCAGCTCGGGCAGGTGGCCGGCGACCCCGTCGACCAGCTCCACGGCGTAGGTGTCGGGGGCGCCGGCCTCGCGGTCGTCGCGGTGGCGGGCCAGCACCTCGGCCACAGGCCGGTCCAGCAGGTCGGCCTCGAACAGGATGTCCAGGGCGCGCCGGCGGGCGGCCGAACGGGTGCCCTGCGGCGCCGCCTGGGGGGGTTCGGGGGGGCCGCGCCGGTCCCCTCGATTGGTCAGGGGATCGCTCACTGCACCCGCGTCAGGTAGGCCCCGGAGCGGGTGTCGACCTTGATCCGGTCGCCGGTCTCCACGAACAGCGGGACCTGGACCACGGCGCCGGTCTCGACGGTGGCCGGCTTGGTGGCCCCCGAGACCCGGTCGCCCTTGATGCCGGGCTCGGTCTCGGTCACCTCGAGCTCGACCGCCGCCGGCAGCTCGACCCCGATGGCCGTGCCCTCGTAGAAGGTCACGTACGGGGTGGCGCCGTCGGTGAGCCAGCTGGCCGCGCCGCCGACCGCGTCGCCGTCGACCACCGACTGGTCGTAGGTCTGGGTGTCCATGAAGTGGAAGCCGGTCTCGTCGCGGTAGAGGTACTGCATCTCCCGCTTCTCGAGGATGGCCACCTCGACCGGCTCGTCGGCCCGGAAGGTCTTGTCCAGGGTCCGCCCGGT
>DASZON010000166.1:0-11589 GCA_035550755.1 Actinomycetota bacterium
GCCCGGGCGCAGGCGCCGGTAGATCTCGACCAGCGCGTCCTCTTCGGTCTTGGTGTGGTCCTTCTCGAGCGTGCCCATCATGGTCTCGGACTCGCCGAACCGCTCGCGGATCTGCTCGTCGCCCATGCCGAGGCCGCGCAGCAGCACGGTCACCGGCAGGCGGCGCTTGCGGTCGAGGCGGACGCCGACGGTGTCCTTCTTGTCGACGTCGAACTCGAGCCACGCGCCCCTGGCCGGGATGACCCGGCAGGAGGTGAGCAGCTTGTCGAGGGTCTTGTCGGGCTCCTGCTCGAAGATGACGCCCGGCGAGCGGACCAGCTGGGAGGTCACGACCCGCTCGGTGCCGTTGATGATGAAGGTGCCCTGATCGGTCATGACCGGGAAGTCGCCCATGAAGACCGACTGGGACTTGATCTCGCCGGTGGTCCGGTTCTGGAACTCGGCCTGGACGTGGAGCTTGCGGGAGAAGGTGTTGTCTCGCTCCCGGCACTCCTCAACAGAATGCTCGGGCTCCTCGAAGCGGTGCTCCCCGAAGGTCAGGGCCATCTGGCCGGTGAAGTCCTCGATGGGGCTGATCTCGTCGAAGGTCTCCCGGAGACCGTCGGTGATCAGCCACTCGAAGGACTGTCGCTGGATGGCGATAAGGTCGGGGATGGGGAGGATCTCGGGGATCTTGCCGAAGGAGAGTCGTAGGGAGGTCGAGGTACGCGGGTCGCTCAACAGGCGTCCCTCCCCTTTCGCGGGAAGCAGGTGTGACGGTGGCAGGGCACGCCAAAACCCGGGGTCGGTTGGTCGAAGGCGTGCGAAGACATGCGAAGGAGCAGTGTAGCGCTTTCCTACACTGCCGTCAACGTCGAACTGAGGGTCTGCGTGGGCACCTCACTTCGTCTTGTGCGACCGAGTTTGCCGCCCCCTCCCCATGGTGTCAAGGGACAACTACGGAGAGTGGGCGACAGCAACACGGTGCGTGACGGCACGGCTCCGGGCGGCCGGCGCCGCCACCTCCTTCAACATGCGGCGACCCTGGGGTATTCCGCCCGGTGGACCGCCTACTTCAGGGTGACGCTGGCGCCGGCGCCCTCGAGCTGGGCCTTGGCCTTCTCGGCCTGCTCCTTGGGCACGCGCTCCAGCACCGGCTTGGGCGCGGAGTCGACCAGGTCCTTGGCCTCCTTGAGGCCGAGGCTGGTGAGGGCGCGGACCTCCTTGATGACCTGGATCTTCTTGTCGCCGGGACCGGTGAGCACGACGTCGAACTCGGTCTGCTCCTCGGCCGCCTCGGCCTCGCCGGCCCCGGCACCGGCGGCGGCCGGCCCGGCGGCCACGGCCACGGGGGCGGCGGCGGACACGTTGAAGGTCTCCTCGAACTGCTTCACGAACTCCGAGAGCTCGAGGAGGGTCATCTCCTTGAAGGCGTCCAGGAGGTTGTCGTTGGACAGCTTGGCCATGGTGGTTCTCCTTACTCTGCGGGCTGGTCGGCCGCCTCGGCGGCGGGGGTGTCGTTCGCGTCGCTGGCCGGGGCCTCCTCGGCCTGAGCCTCTTCGGCCGGGGCCTCCTCGGCCGGGGCGGCCGCCTGGACGCCGGGCTCGGCGGGCGCCTCCTCGGCACGCTTGTCACGGAGGGCCGCGGTCATGGTCGCCACCTGGCGGAGCGGGGCGGCGAGCAGGTTGACGGTCTGCTGTGCCGACGCCTGGAGGAGGCCGGCCAGCCGGGCCAGCAGGACCTCGCGGGACTCGAGGGTGGCCAGCCGGCGCACCTCGTCGGCCCCGAGGACCTTGCCGTCCATGACCCCGCCCTTGACGATCAGGGCCGGGTGGGTGCGGGCGAACTCGGCCAGGTCCTTGGCCGCCTGGACGGGGTCACCGTGGACGAAGGCGACCGCGGTCGGGCCCTGCAGCAGGACGACCAGGTCCTCGTAGCCCGCCTCGCGGACGGCGATGCTGGTCAGGGTGTTCTTCAGTACCCGGTACTCGGTCGAGGACCCGCGCAGCGACGCGCGCAGCTCGCCGAGCTCGGCGACCTTGAGGCCCCGGTACTCGGTGAGCAGGGCGGCCACCGAGCCCTCCAGGCGTCCCTTGATGGCCTCGACCTCGGCGACGTTGCTCGCGTTCGGCACGGCCTCACCTCCACAAATGAAAAACGGACGGTCCGAGACCGTCCGGGTGGCGCATGCCACGCGTGGAGGCACCGTGCTGGTGCTCGCCTGCGCCGGCGCCCCTGCGGGCCTTCGTGCCATGCGGCAACCGGGCGGTCTCTGGCAACGAGGAACTGTAGCACAAGGCGCCGGAGGGGGGCTGTGGACAACTTGGGGCAGGGCCGCGGCCGTACCGCTATGTTGCTCGCAGGCGCCTTACTGTCATAGGTTCCGAAGCCGTCGATCTTGTCAGAGTAGACGATCGCAGCATCCGAAGGGGGAGTAGATGGCCACACCGGTCATCATCAGCCTGCTCGTCGGCCTCGTCGCCGGCGGAGCGTTCATGGCCATGTGGGCCGCCAACCGCATCGAGGAGGAGGGCGTCAGGCAGTTCGACCGCGGGTTCGAGCGCGGCCGCTGGCTGACCGACATCACCGTCGCCAAGGCGATCGAGGACCAGGAGCGCGACCGCCGGGTCGGCCTCCTCGTCGCCGGGGCCCGCCCACCGAACGCCCAGCAGCCCGCCCGGCCACCCGGTCAGGAGCCCCGCCCGTCACTGCTCGTCCTCCCGTAGAGGGATCCCCCCCACCCCCCCTCCATCCGGAGCATCGATCCCACAGGAGCGAGCATGTCCGTCGACCCGGTCCTCATCGCCATCCTGCTGATGGTGGCCCCCCTCGCCGCCCCCCTCGCCGCCGACTGGCGGCGCCGCCTGGCCACCCGCCGCTTCGACGCCGTCTATGAACGCAACCTCCTGCGCCGCACCGGCCGCGGCTGACCCACCCGGCTACAGGGCGGCGCCGGCCAGGGCGGGGTCGGTGACCCGTACCGCGGTGACGGCGGTGGCGGGCGGGGTGAGGAGGCCGCGGGCGGCCAGGCGGTCGAGGGCCTCGTCGACGGCCAGGGTGTAGACCCAGGCCAGGAAGGCGCCCTCGTCGTCGGCGCCGGGGACGCGGCGGCGGACCGGGTCGAGGGCCGGGAGGGCGTCCTCGACCAGCCGGACGACCGACCAGCCGAGCCCCTCGCAGAGCTCGCGCAGGGCCGGCTCCAGGGCCGCGGGCAGGGCCGGGGCGGCCTCGGGGTCGGCGGCGGCGAGCTGGAACTCGGGCGCGTCCGGCCGCCCGAAGCGGATCAGGCTGCCCCGCCCGGGCAGGCCGGTGACCCTGGCGAACCAGGTGCCGGCGGCGCCGGCGCCCTCCGCCAGCCAGACGAAGGCGCTGCCGAACGGGGGCGCGGCCAGCCCCTGGCGTCGGAGCAGGCGGCGGACGCCCACGTCCAGCAGCAGCCCGCCCACGACCAGGAAGGCCGCCGCTCCCGGGGCCGGGCTGGCCAGGGCGGCGTGGACCGACTCGTACTCGACCTCGATCCGGCTCCACTCGCCGGCGACCAGCCGGGCCAGGGACCGCCCGAGGTCGCCTCCGGTCTCGGCCACCGCCTTGGCCTGGGCGGCCGCCGCCACCGGGAACCGCGGCCGGCCGTCGGCGGTGGCCAGGCCGGCCGCCTTCAGCGACTCCAGCCGGTGCTGGCCCAGCCGGTCCAGCGGCGCCCCGTCGGCGACGGCCGACAGCAGCGCCCCGTGCACCGCCGGGTCGACCAGCTCGTCCGGCTCCACCGCCGGCGGTACCGGCGCCCACCACCCCAGCTGCCAGGTGGTCCGGGCGCCCTCCCCTCCGCCGGTGGTCATCCCGGACGCTAGGCGGCGGAGACCAGGTTGCGGGTGGCGCTGGGGTCGACCTTGATACCGGGGCCCATCGAGGTGGCGACGGTGATGCCCTTGATGTAGCGGCCCTTGGCCGCGGCCGGCTTGGCCCGGAGTATCTCGTCCAGGACGACCTGGTAGTTCTCGATCAGGGCCCGGGTGTCGAACGAGGTCTTGCCCAGGATCAGGTGCAGGTTGCCGTGGCGGTCGACCCGGTACTCGACCTTGCCGCCCTTGATGTCGGAGACGGCCCGGGCCACGTCGGGGGTGACGGTGCCGGCGCGCGGGTTCGGCATCAGCCCGCGGGGGCCGAGGATCCGGCCCAGGCGGCCGACCTGGCCCATCATCTCGGGGACGGCCACGGCCGCGTCGAAGTCGAGGAACCCGCCCTGGACGCGCTCGACCAGGTCCTTGCCGCCGACCACGTCGGCCCCGGCCTCCTCGGCCAGGCGGGCGGCCTCGCCCTCGGCGAACACCGCCACCCGGATGGTCTTGCCGGTGCCGTTGGGCAGCGAGACGGTGCCCCGCACCATCTGGTCGGCCCGGCGCGGGTCGACCCCGAGCCGGAACGCGACCTCGACGGTGGCGTCGAACTTGGTCGGGTTGGTCTCCCGGGCCAGCGCCATCGCCTCGGCCGGGTGGTACAGCCGGGCCCGGTCGACCTTGGCGGCCGCCTCGGCCAGCTTCTTTCCTGCCATCTGTTCCTCCTGTGGTCCACGGACCGCCCTCGGCGGCCCTCCCACGAACGCGGACGAAGTCGCGCCGGTGCTAGCCGGCGACCGTAATGCCCATGGAGCGGGCGGTGCCCTCGACGATCTTCATCGCGCCCTCGATGTCGATGGCGTTGAGGTCGGGCATCTTGGTCTCGGCGATCTCGCGCACCTGGTCGCGGGTGACGGTGCCGACCTTCTCGCGGTGCGGCTCGGGCGAGCCCTTCTCGACGCCGGCGGCCTTGCGCAGCAGCACGGCGGCCGGGGGGGTCTTCAGCACGAAGCTGAAGGTGCGGTCCTCGTAGATGGTGATCTCCACCGGGACCACGTTGCCGGCCTGGGCCTGGGTGGCCGCGTTGTACTGCTTGCAGAAGTCCATGATGTTCACGGCGTGGGGGCCGAGGGCCGTGCCCACCGGGGGGGCCGGGGTGGCCTGGCCGGCCGTGAGCTCGATCTTGAGGACGGCCGCCACGCGGCGGCGGCGACCTGCTCGGGGTGGCATGGGGGTCGGTTCTCCTTCAGATGGTCAGTTAGAGCTTCTGGACCTGGTCGAACGCCAGCTCGACCGGGGTCTCGCGGCCGAAGATGGAGACCAGGACCTTGAGCTTCTGCTGGTCGGCGTTGATCTCGGCGATCGAGCCGGGCAGCTGGGCGAACGGGCCCGAGGTGACGGTGACGGACTCGCCGACCTGCCACTCGACCCGTGGCTTGAGCTTCTCGACCGGCTTGGTCTCGAGGATCTTGGCCACTTCCTTCTCGGACAGGGGGGTCGGCTTGGCCCCCGAGCCGACGAAGCCGGTCACGCCCGGGGTGTTGCGGACCACGTACCAGGAATCGTCGTCGAGGTACATGCGGACCAGCAGGTAGCCGGGGAAGACCTTGCGGGAGACGACCTGCTTCTTCCCGCCCTTGATCTCCATGACGTCTTCCATGGGGATCACGACCTCGAAGATCCGCTCCTCCATGTTCATCGAGGAGATGCGGGACTCGAGGTTGGCCTTGACCTTGTTCTCGTAGCCGGCGTAGGTGTGGACGACGTACCAGTCCCCCAGGCTGTAGGCGGGACCGGTCGTGCCGGTTGCGGTGTCGGTGCTCATGAGACTCCTGTCAGTCGCCGAAGACGGCGAACACGGCCCGTCCGAACAGCGTGTCCAGCCCGAAGATGTATGCCGTGGCGACCGAGACGGCCACCAGCACGACCACCGTGTAGGCAGCCACCGTCCGCCGGTCGGGCCAGTTCACCTTCTTGAGCTCGGCCACGACCTCGCTGCCGAAGGAGCCGACGCCACGCAGCCGCGACCGGCGCGCCGGCTGGCCGTCGCCACGCCCGGCCCGCTGCCGCTCCAGCTGCTGCTTGCGCAACTGCTGCAGCCGCTGGGGGTCCGCGGTCTTCTGCTGGCGGGCCATCGCCCGCTTGGTTTCCCTGTTCATTGCGAAGGCTTGCTCCTCACGCCGAGGCGCCGTGTCGATCATCGAGAGGTGTGGCAGGCCAGGAGGGACTCGAACCCCCAACCACCGGTTTTGGAGACCGGGACTCTACCAATTGAGCTACTGGCCTTGGGAGTGGGTGCCCCGAGCCTGAGCCCAAAGCCCAACGAGTATAGGTGTCATCGCCCAGCCTGAACAAGACACCCGGTGTGACCAGGGTACCAGGAGCGACGCCCGGCCGCGCTGGCGTTCGCTCAGCTCAACTGGCCCGGGTAGAGCAGGGCCAGCTCGTGGGGCCAGGTGGCCAGGACCCGCAGCTCGTCGTCGGTCAGGGGCCGGCCGGTGGCGGCGTTGGTCAGCTGGACGAGCTTGAACACCAGCTCCTCGTCGGCCGCCGCGACCTCGATCCCGAGCCCTTCGAGGACGTGGCGGAACCCGGCCGTGCCCCCGTACTCGCCGGTCAGCACGACCCGGCCCTCGCGGGCCGCCCAGTCGTGCGGGAACGGGCCGAGGGTCTCGTCGTCGTACAGCTCGTAGTTGTGGCGGTCCTTGAGGGCGCCGTCGGCGTGGATGCCGGACTCGTGGGCGAAGGCGTTGGCCCCCACCCCCGGCTGGCCGATCGGCAGCGGCCGGCCGAAGGCGCCGGCCGCCCACAGCCCGAAGCGCCGGGCCCAGCTCAGGTCGAGATCGCCGAGGTCGGCCCGGCCGCCCAGGTCGAAGCCGTGCCGGAAGGCGAGGATGCAGGAGAGCAGGTCGGCGTTGCCGGCCCGCTCGCCGATGCCGTTGACGCAGGTGTTGACCCACGCGTCCTGGCCGGCGTCCAGGTCCCCGAGAGCGCCGGCGACCGAGTTGGCCACGGCCATGCCGAGGTCGTTGTGGCAGTGGGTCTCGACCGGGATACCGACGGTGGTGGCGAGGTCGGCGAACCGCTCGTGGATCCGCCAGGGGGTGTCGCCGCCGATGGTGTCGCAGTAGCGGACCCGGTCGGCGCCGGCCTCCCGGGCCGCGGTGGCGAACTCGGCCAGGTAGCCGGGGTCGGTCCGCGACCCGTCCTCGGCGTTGACCCCGACCGTGGCCACCCCGCCGGCCTTGGCCAGGCGGGTCGAGGCCACCATCTGCTCGATGACCGCGGCCCGGTCCAGGCGTCCCCGGAACTTGTTGACGATCATCTGGTCCGAGGTCGAGATGGACAGGTTCAGGTGCTCGAGGCCGACCGGCAGCGAGGCCTCGACGTCACCGGGGACGGCCCGGGTCCAGCCGGAGAGGCGCAGGTCGCCGAACGCGCCCGCCTTGGCCAGGGCCAGGTTGGCTCTGAGATATGGGACCTCGTGGAAGAGGAACGGGAAGCCGGCCTCGGACTGGGTGACGCCGAGCTTGCCCAGGTAGAAGTTGACCATCGTCTTGCCGAACTTCGACAGGTTGACCCGGGCGGTCTGGACGCCGTCGCGGTTGGTCACGTCGAGGAGGTGGATGCGAGCCATGGTCATGCCTCTCGTGCGCAGCTGCTGATGCGCTCAGCTTGACAGCAACTCCACTAATTCTCAATATTGATCAATATGAGTGCGCGACGGTTGACCACGGCCGAGGCGGCCGCACGGCTCGGGGTCAAGCCGGCGACCCTGTATGCCTACGTGAGCCGGGGGCTGCTGAGCAGGGAACGCGCGGACGACGGCCGGACCAGCACCTTCGACCCGGCCGAGATCGACCGCCTGGCCCGACCCGGCCGGTCCCGGCGCGGCCGTCGTCCGGCGGCCGAGCTGGTCCTGCCCTCGGCCATCACCGCCATCGCCAAGGGCCTCCCCTGGTACCGCGGCCTGCCCGTCCCCGACCTGGCCGCCAGCCGCAGCTTCGAGGAGGTCGCCACCTGGCTCTGGACCGGCCGGTTCCCCGGCGCCGCCCCGGCCGCCTGGCGGGCGGGCGGGGCCGCCCTGAAGGCGGGGCGGCGGGCCCAGGCGGCCCTGCCCGAGGTGGCGTTGCCGCTGGAGCGGATCCGGGTGATCGCGGCCGCGCTGGCGGCCGGGGACGAGCTGCGGCTGGAGCTGCACCCGGCGGCCGTGACCGCGGCCGGGCGGGCGCTGATCGCCGGGCTGGTGGACTGCCTGCCCCGCCAGGGTCCGGCCCCGCCGGAGGGGGGCGCGATCGCCGGCCGCCTGTGGGCCGGGCTGTCGGCGCTCGACCCGGAGCCTTCGCTGGTGGCGGCGCTGGACGCCACGCTGGTGCTGCTGGCCGACCACGAGCTGGCCGCCTCCACGGTGGCCGCCCGGGTGGCCGCCTCGGTGCGGGCCGATCCCTACGCCGTCGCCTCGGCCGGGCTGGCCGTGGTCAGCGGCACCCTCCACGGCGGGGCGTCCCTGGGGATCGAGGCCCTGCTGGCCGAGATCGACCGGCCGGACCGGGCGGCCGGGGTCGGAGGGGGGCAGCGACCCGTCCGGACGCCCGGAGGCGGGGAGCGGCTTCGGGACCGGGCCGTCGCCGTGGTCGGGGCCCGGCTGCGACGAGGGGAGCGGCTGCGTGGGTTCGGGCACCGCCTCTACCCGGACGGCGACCCGCGGGCCGGAGTCCTGCTCGACCGGCTGCGGGCCGCGGCCGCGGAGTCGCCGCGGCTGGCCGCGGTCGAGGCCCTGCTGGAGGCGGCCGCCCGCCGCGGCCTCCCGGAACCGAACGTCGACCTCGCCCTGGCCGCCCTGGCCCACGTGGCCGCCATGACCCGCGGCGCGGCCGAGGCGATCTTCGCCGTCGCCCGGACCGCCGGCTGGATCGCCCACGCCCTCGAGGAGTACGAGCGCAACACCCCGATCCGCCCCCGAGCCGTCTACACCGGCCCGAGCATCGGGTCCTGACCAGGCGGGCCCCCCGGTTACTTGGCGCGGGCCAGGGCGGGGGTGGGGACCGGAAGGGCGGGGAGGCGGAGGCGGCCGCCGCCCGGGCGGCGGTGGGCGGGGTGGCGGGTCTGGCGGCGGTGGTGGACGGCGCGGGCCACGACCACGGTGGCGACCAGGGCGCCGGAGGCGCCGGCGGCGGCGAGGACCCGGGGGCTGGTGACGCCGGTGCGGCGGCGGCCGATGGCGACCAGGATGCGCTCGAGGGTGCCGTCGGCCGGGTCGGCCTCGAGGCCGGCCATGGCGCTGAGGGCGTGGCCGAGGCGGGTGTAGGCGGCGGCCTCGGTGGCGCAGCGGGTGCAGGCGGCGACGTGCTCGGCCCGGGTGCGGACCTCGGGCAGGGTGAGCTCGTCGACCCGGGCCGGGAGCAGCGGGCGGATGTCGTGGCAGGCGGTCATGAGCGCCGTCCCGTCGCCCGGCGCCGGCCGGCCAGGGCGACCACCTGGCCACCCTCGGTCGCCTCCAGCGTCGCCTTGAGCCGTTCGCGCGCCCGGAACAGGCGCACCTTGACCGCACCCGGCGTCAGCCCCATCGCGTTCGCCACCTCTTCGGTCGACTGGCCGTACACGTCCCGGAGCACGAGCACCTGCCGCTGCCCCTCGGGCAGGTCGGCGACCAGCGCCTCCAGGCGGCGCGCGAGGGCGACCGCCTCGGCCCGCTCGGCGGGCTCGGGCGCGGGATCGCGGGTGTCGGCGGGCACCGCCGCCCCCTCGACCGCGAACCGCCGCGTACGGCGCTTCAAGGTGCTCATGGCCACGTTCGTCGTCACCCTGTTCAGCCAGGTGGAGAAGGAGGCTTCATGCCGGAAGCCGCCCAACTTGCGCACCACCCGGAGATAGACGTCCTGGGTGACATCGGCGGCGTCGTCCGGGTTGCCGACCAGCCGGAGCGCGCAGGTGTACACGCTGCGGTGCGTTCGGCGCACCAGCTCCTCGAGAGCCCAGCGGTCACCGGCCTGGGCGGCCTCGACGAGCTCCCGGTCGACCTCCACCTCGGTCCCCTTCCAACGTTCCCTTAGACCCCGAACCCCGCCCTCCGGTTACCGGTGCCGGTGATAGCCCCGGAACCCCCGGGTGAGCAGGTCGGTCCGGCCCTTCCAGCGCCCGAGGAACCGATCGTAGTTCTTTCTCGACGCCCGGTCTCGTTCGGTGGGGTCGGTTTCGTGGTAGCCGCGGTGCCGGTGGCGGGTCGCGGGCACGTCGACCCGGGTGGCGCGGTAGCCCAGGGCGCGGACGGCGAAGGAGTAGTCGAGGTCGGCGTTGCGGTAGTAGCGGTCCTTGGGGTCGACCCGGACCTGGGCGGCCAGGGCCCGGGGGACGGCCAGCAGGTAGCCCTCGACGGCGTCGACCTCGGGGCCGTCGTCGGCCTCGAACTCGAGCATCGAGGTCGTGGTCACCCCCCAGCCGCCGGCCAGGCCGGTCCCCGGCCGGTCGAGGGCGGCCAGCAGCGGGCTGAGCAGGTCACCGGCGGCCTCGACGTGCGGGTCGAGCCAGACCAGGACCCGCCCGAGGGCCTGGCCCATGCCGAGGTTCATGCCCGCGCCGAAGCCGGCCGCCGGGTCCAGGTGCAGGACCCGGACGTGCGGGTCCTCCCTGGCCAGGTCCTCCAGGGCCCGGCCGGCCGCCTCCCCGGTCCCGTCGGCGACCAGGACGACCTCGTAGCCGAGGTGGGGGTGGTGGGCGGCCAGGGCCCGGGTCGCCCTGGCCACGTCCTCGGGCCAGCCGGCGACGTGCACGACCACCGAGACGTCGTGGCGGTCGGGCAGCTCCCAGCAGGGCGCGAGGGCCGCCGGGTCGGTGAGCCCATACGGCGGGGCCGGGGTCAGCTCGGGCCCGCCGGGGGTGTCGCGGACCAGCCAGCCGGCCTGGAGGAGCTGGTCGCGGAGGGCGTCGGCGGTAGCGAAGTCCCGGCGGTCGCGGGCCGCCTGCCGCTGTTCCAGCAGACGGTCGACGTCCGGGTCGTTCCCCATCGGCTACAACTCCAGCTCGGCCTCGCCCTTGTTCAGGACCTTCTCGCCCTTCTCGTCCTCGGCGTGGAAGCGGACCAGGACCCGGTTGCCGTCGACCTCGGCGACCTCGCCCTTGGCGGTGAGGGTCTGGCCGGGCTCGATCATGGCCGAGAAGCGGACCTTGAGCCGCTTGACGGCCGCCGGGTCGCCGGCCCAGCCGGCGACCATGCGGGCGGCGATGGCCATGGAGTACATGCCGTGGGCGATCATCCCGGGCAGGCCCACCGCCTTGGCGATCTCGTCGCTCCAGTGGATCGGGTTGAAGTCGCCGGAGGCGCCGGCGTAGCGGACCAGGTCGAGGCGCTCGATGGTCTCGGCGACCTCGGGGAGGGTGTCGCCCACCTGGACGCTGGTCAGGTCGACATGCGGGCTCATGCGCCGCTCGCGTGCCGCGGCGGGGCCGTGCCCCGCGACAGCAGGGTCGCCCGGACGGTGCAGACGGGCTCGCCGGCCTCGGTGGTGATCTCGGTCTCGAGGGTGAGCAGCTCGTGGGGGCCCTTGGCCGAGGCGAAGGCGACCTTGCCCGCGGCCAGCAGCCGGTCCCCGGCCCGGATGGGCCGGTGGTGGACGAACTCCTGCTCGCCGTGGACGACCCGGGAGTAGTCGAGGCCGAGGTCGGAGTCGCCGTAGACCACCTGGCCGGCCCGGAACGACAGCACCACGGCGAAGGTCGGCACCGCCGGCAGGTCGGGGTGGCCGGCCGCGCGCGCCGCCGCCTCGTCGTGGTAGACGGG
>DASZON010000167.1:0-11269 GCA_035550755.1 Actinomycetota bacterium
GGTGGGTCGGGGTCGGGCGTGCCCGCGGGCGGCCCCGACCCCTCCAGCAGCGCTGCCCCCTCCAACGGCCCCGCCCCCTCCAACGGTCACGTGCCCGCTGAGCAGGGCGTGCGCCCCTCCAGCGGGTCCTTCAGCTTGCCGAAATAGTACCTGGGGCCCAGAAGGGCCCGGTTCCGCTCTGTGGTGGGAGGACCGTCCTGAAGGTGCTCGCGGAAGGGATGGAGCTGCTGCTGTTCCGCCTCGGCGACCGCGGCTACGCCTCCCCGCGCGAACGGGTGCGCGAGGTGGTCGACGTCGGCGCCGGGCAGCCGGCCGTCCCCGGCCTGTCGCCATCCAGCCTGGGCGGCCTCGGCGGCGGGCAGCGACCGGTCGCCCTGGTCAGCCTCAGGGTCGCCCTGGGGCTGCCCGACCGGGGCCCCGAGGGGCGGATCCTGGTCGTGGCCACCCGGACCGGCCCGGTCGGGTTCCTGGTCGACGAGGTCGTCCGGGTGCTGCGCTACGACCCCGCGACCTGCCGGCCCGAGGCCACCCGCCCCAGCGGGTACGTGACCGCCGGCTTCCAGGCCGCCGGGGCCAGCTGGCTGCTGATCGAATGGGACGCGATCCGCCTCCCCACCGCCATCACCACGCCGCGCTAGGCCCTCGACCTAGGCACTCCTAAATTTAGGTCTAGCATTGGGGCGACGCCGCCCCGAGGAGTGCCGTGGACCGCGAACCGACCAGCCGCCAGTACCGCGACACCGTCGGCATGTTCACCACCGGGATCACCGTGGTCACGGCCGTCTCGGCGCGGCTCGGGCACGGCATGACGGCCAACGCCTTCGCCTCGGTCTCCCTCGACCCGTTGCTGGTGCTGGTCTGCGTGGTCCGCGACGCCCTCATGCACAAGGTCCTGGAGGAGTCCGGCCGCTTCGCCGTCTCGGTCCTGGCCGCCGAGCAGGAGGACCTGGCCAGGTACTTCTCGGACTCGGGCCGGCCCGGCGGCATGGCCCAGTTCGTGCCCGTCGGCTGGCACCCCGGCCCGGTCAGCGGCGCCCCCCTGCTGGAGGGCGCCCTCGCCTACCTGGAGTGCGACGTCGAGGCGGCCTACGACGGCGGCGACCACACCGTCTTCCTCGGCCGCGTCCGCTGGGTCGAGCGGGCCCGGGCCGACGGCAGCCCCCTGCTGTACTTCGGCGGCCACTACCGCCGCCTGGAAAACCCGTAAGGGACCGCCCGGCCCGCGGCTCCAAGGGAGCGACCACCGTCGCACAGGAGGTGCTCCCCATGGCCAGGCGGCTCGCCCTGCTCGCCCTGCTCGCCGGCGTCCTCGTCGCCGTCCCCGGACCGCACGACGGCGCCCGGGCGGCCGTCGGTGGCAAGAACGGCCGGATCGCGTTCGTCCGCTCGGCCGGGGCCGGCCCGCTCGAGGAGGTCCTCATGGCCAACCCGACCGCCGCCCCGGGCCCGACCGTCAACCTCACCAACGACCCGCTCACCAGCGACACCGCGCCGTCCTGGTCGCCGGACGGCACCCGGGTCGCGCTCCAGCGCTCGGGCCCGACCGAGGGCATCTGGGTCCTGGACGTGGCCGCCGGGACGATGGCCTTCGTGCCCCACACCGACCACGGCTTCCAGCCGGCGTGGTCGCCGGACGGGAGCTGGATCGCCTTCAGCCGCAAGGTCGGCGGGGACGCCGAGCTGTGGAAGGTCCGGGTCGACGGCAGCCACCTCATCCAGCTGACCAGCAACGCCGACGAGGACCGGGAGGCCGCCTGGTCCCCGGACGGCACCCGGATCGCCTTCACCCGCGAGGGCCCCGGCGCCACCACCAGCATCATGACCCTGGCCGCGGCCGCCGGCGGGGCCGAGGCGGCGGTCACCCCCCTGGGCGGCTTCGACGGCGCCCCCGACTGGTCGCCCGACGGCGGCCGGATCGCCTTCAACCGGTTCGTGCCCGGGCGGGGCAACCGCATCTTCACCGCCGCCCCCAGCGGCAAGGGCCTCACCCAGGTCACCTACGGCGGCCCCAACGACGTGCACCCGGCCTGGTCGCCCGACGGCACCCGGATCGCCTTCGCCCGCGGCGGCGACCAGGACGACGGGCTGCCCCTCCACATCCACACCGTCACCCTCGCCACCGGCGCGACCACCCAGGTCACCGGCGGCCCGGTCCAGGACCTCATGCCGAGCTGGCAGCCGCTCTAGGGCGGCTCAGGCGCCGGCCAGGCCGCCCACCAGCACCCCGATCCGCTCCAGGGCCCGGCGCAGGTTGGCCGCCGAGTTGGCGTACGAGAGGCGCAGGTAGCCTTCGCCGGCCGGGCCGAAGGCGGTACCCGGCAGGCAGGCCACCCCGGCCTCGGAGAGCAGCCGGTCGGCCAGGGCGGCCGCGGGCAGGCCGAGGCCGGCGACCCGGGGGAAGGCGTAGAAGGCGCCGTCCGGCTCCTGGCAGGCGATCCCCTCGATCGCGTTCAGGCCGGCCACGACCAGGTCCCGCCGCTCCCGCAGGGAGGCCACCATCGCCTCCACCGGCGCCCACGGGCCCTCGAGGGCGGCGATGGCCGCGTACTGGCTGAAGGCGGCCGTGCAGGAGACGGAGTTGACCACCAGCCGGGTCACCGGCTCGACCAGCGGGTCGGGCAGGACCCCGAAGCCGAGGCGCCAGCCGGTCATGGCGAAGGTCTTGGACCAGCCGTCCAGCAGCACCGTCCGCTCGGCCATGCCGTCCACCGAGAGCACGCTCGGGTGGCCGCCGCCGTAGCGGATGGCCCAGTAGACCTCGTCGCTCAGCACCACCAGGTCGCGCTCGACGGCCACCTGCGCGATCGCCTCCACGTCGTCCTGGGTGAGGCCGCTCCCGCAGGGGTTGTGAGGCGAGTTCAGGATCACCAGCCGGGTCCGGTCGGTGACCAGCGAGGCCAGCTCGGCCGGGTCCATCCGGAACCGGTTGGCCTCGCGCAGCGGCACCGGGACCGGCCGGGCCCCGGCGAAGGCGGCGATCGAGGCGTACATCGGGAACCCCGGGTCGGGGTAGAGGACCTCGTCACCGGGCTGGCACAGGGCCAGGATGGTGAAGAACATGATCGGCTTGGCCCCCGGGGTCACCACCACCCGGTCCGGGCTGGTCCGCAGCCGGCCCGTCCGCTCCAGGAACGCGGCCACGGCCTCGCGCAGCTCCCGGGTCCCGGGGGCGGGCACGTAATGGGTCAGCCCCATGGCCAGGGCCTCCTGGCCGGCGGCGACGACATGGGCCGGGGTGGCGGCGTCGGGCTCGCCGATCTCCAGGTGGAGCACGTCCACCCCGGCGGCCTCCAGCGCCCGGGCCCGGGCCAGGACCTCGAAGGCGGACTCGGTCCCCAGCCGGGCCATGCGGTCGGCGAGCTTCATGGCGGCCATTGTGCTTCCGGCCGGCCCCGGGTCCTCAGTCGGCCCCGGCCTGGGTGTGGCGGACCCGCTCGACCATGTTGAGCAGGGCCAGGGGGGAGAACGGCTTGGTGAAGTAGTCGTCGGCGCCGGCGGCCAGGCCCTGGTCGCGGTCGCGCTCCTGGGCCTGGGCGGTCAGCATCACGACCACGATGTCGCTGGTGTCGGGGTCGGCCTTGAGCTGCCGGCAGACCTCCAGGCCGTCCAGCCTCGGCATCATGATGTCGAGCAGGACCAGCCTGGGGGCCTCGCCCCTGGCCACCTCCAGGGCCTCGACCCCGTCGGCCGCCTCCAGGATCTCGTAGTCGTCGCCTTCCAGGGTGACGTGGACGAGGGCCCGCACGGCCGGCTCGTCGTCGGCGATCAGCAGCTTCATCGGCCGCTCCCGGCAAGCTCGTCGGAGGTGGGAAGGGTGAAGCGGAAGACCGAGCCGACCCCGGGCCAGGACTCGGCCCAGAGCCGGCCGCCGTGCATCTCGACCAGCCGCTTGGTGATGTAGAGGCCGAGCCCGGTGCCGCCGGCCCGGCGGACCTCCTCGCGGTCGACCCGGTAGAACTTCTCGAACAACTGCCCCATGTCGCGTGGGCTCATCCCGATTCCCTGGTCCCGAACACTCACCTGCACCGTGTCGCCGTCGACGTCCAGGGTGACGAGGACCTCGCCGCCCCCGGGAGAGTATTTGATCGCATTGCCGACCAGGTTGGTCAAAATCTGCTCGACCTTGTCGGGGTCGCCCCAGACCACCGGCAGGTTGGCCGGGAGCTTGGTCCGCAAGGTGTGCTTGGCGGCCATCGCCCGGAACGGGGAGAGGATCCGCTCGACCACCGCCGCCAGGTCCAGGGGCCGTGGGTCCAGGACCAGGCGGCCCGACTCCATCCGGGACACGCTCAGCAGGTCGTCGATGAGCCGGGCGAGGCGGCGGGAGGCATCCAGGATCTCCACGGCCGAGGACCGCTGGCGCTCGGCCGGCAGGTCCCGCAGCACCAGCAGCTCGGCGAACCCGTGGATCAGGGTGAGCGGGGTCCGCAGCTCGTGGGAGACGGTGGAGATCAGGGCCGACTTGACCTCGTCGATCTCGCGCTCCCGGGAGACGTCGCGGATCACGTCGACCCCGCCGACGACCCGGCCCCGGGCGTCGAAGATCGGGGCCGACGAGACGGCCACCGGGACCTTGCGGCCGTAGCGGCTGACCAGGTCGGCCGGGCCGTCCGCCCGGTCGGTGGCCAGGGGCAGGACCTCGGCGTAGGGGCGGCCCCTGGCCTCGGCCTCGGTCCAGCCGGTGAGGGCCTCCAGGGCCCGGTTCATGGCCGTGACCCGCCCGTAGGGGTCGCTGAGCAGGACCCCGTCGGCGATGGCGTAGAACACTGCCTGGGCCTCGCCGGCCGCCCGCTCGGCCTCCTCCAGGCGCAGGGCCGCCTCCAGGGCGCCGGCGATCTGGTTGCCGGCCAGCCCGAGCAGGGCCTCCTGCTCGCGGTTGAGCTGGTGGTGCTCGGTCCAGCACAGGGCGAGCAGGCCGAGGAAGCGGCCGCGGGACAGGAGCGGCACCAGGGCCAGGGATGCGACCCCCATCCGGGCCATCAGGTCGCGCAGCACGGGGAGGCCGGTCGTCACCCGGTCGAGGTCGGCCATGCCCACCACCTGGCCCGCCCGCAGGGTGGGCAGGGGCAGGACCAGGCGGATCTCGGCGTCGGCCTTGATGATGTCGTCGGCCACCGCCGGGTCGGGGAAGCCGGCCAGGGCCCGCAGGTGCAGGTCGCCGGCGGGCCGGGCCGCCCCGAGCACGGCCCGGGTGGCCCCGATCTCGGGCCGCAGGCCCTCCAGCACCACCTCGGCCAGCCGCTGAAGGCTGGTCGCCCCCACCACCTGGGCCGACAGGTGGCGCAGCCGCTCCAGGGCCTCCATGCGCCCGGCCAGGCGCCGGCGCATGGTCTCCAGGTCGCTGGCCACCGCGCCCAGCTCGTTCTCGACCCCGAGGACGACCGGGGTCTCGAGGTCCCCCCCGGCCAGGCGGCCCGAGGCCGAGCGGAGGGCGTCGGCCGGGGCCCCGACCGCCCGGCGCAGCCAGACGGCCAGCAGGATCAGGGCGCCCAGCATCATCAGGGCGGTGCGGACGGCCAGGGCCTGGGCGGTCTCGTAGGTCCGGTCCTGGCTGCGGGCATACGCCCGCTGGGCCCGGGCCAGCTGGTCCTCGAGGGCGGTCTGGCGGTCCCAGAGCCGCCGGAAATGCTGGTCGGCGTTGCCGCGGGCCGCGACCAGGGCGGCCGCCCTCGCCCCGCGCTCCCGGCGGGCCGCCAGCTCGGTGTGCCCGGTCCGGACCCAGGCCCGGTACTCGTCGGCCACCCGCTCCACCACCGGCACCAGGGCCCGCCAGCGCCCGCTGAGCCGGCGGACCTGCTCGAACCCCTGGACGGCGCTGACCTCGGCCCGGAGCTGGGCCTGCTCGGCCGCCCGGTCACCGGTGAGCAGGTAGGCGCGGCGGCTGGTCTCCATGTCCACGAAGTCGCGGCTGAGCCGGGTGGCGGCCCGCCGCAGCTCGTCGACCCGCTCGACGGTCGACTGGAGCGAGTTGTTGGAGCGGGCGGCGTCGCGGGCAGCCAGGAAGATGGCCGCCCCCCAGGCCACCACCAGCATCCCGAGCAGGGCGAGCAGGACGGTGACCTGCACCCGCAGGCGCCGCATCGCTAGCGCCCGCGGTTCGCGGTGGCCTGGATCGCCGCCAGCCGCCCCCGGTCGACCAGGTGGATGGCCTCCACGGCGTCGGGGGCGAACTGGGTCCCGCGATGCCCGCGCAGCCGGTGGAGGGCCTCGTTGAGGCTGACCGCGGCCCGGTAGGGGCGGTCGGTGGTGATGGCGTCGAAGGCGTCGACGGCGGCGAACACCCTGGCCGCCAGGGGGATCTGCTCGTCCTTGAGGCCCTCGGGGTAGCCGGCCCCGTCCCAGCGCTCGTGGTGGGAGTAGACGACCGCCCGGACCACGTCCATGTGCGGCACCCCCTCGAGGATGCGCAGGCCGATCGCCGGGTGCTCGCGCATCAGGGCCCACTCCTCGTCGGTCAGGGGCCCGGCCTTGTTGAGGACGGCGTCGGGGACGCCGATCTTGCCCAGGTCGTGGAGCAGGAACGCGTACTCCAGGCCGGGGGTGGCGGCGAGGTCGCCGCCCAGGGCCCGGCAGGCCTCGATCCCGTAGGCGGTGACCCTGGCCAGGTGGCCGCCGGTGTAGGCGTCCTTGGCCTCGACGGCGCTGGCCAGGGCGCGCACGGTGGCGGTGTAGGCCAGCTCGACCGCGTCGAGGGCGTCGCGCAGCTCCTCGGCCCGGCGCCGCTCGGCCGAGAAGGTGGTGCGCAGGTCGTCGGCGTAGCGCAGGAGCTGGGAGTGGGCGGCGTCGGCCTGCTCGAGCTTGCGCGACCAGCGGTGCAGGAACCGCAGCCGGTCGCTGGCCAGGGCGGCCCCGGTGGCCAGCAGCTCCACGGCGGCCAGGTCCTGGCCGGCGAAGGGGCGGACGGCCCGGCGCAGGGCCAGCACCCCGACCGCCCGGCCCTCGACCACCATGGCGCACCAGGCCTCGGGTCCGGCCCCGGCGACCGGCCGGCCGGCGGTGGCGGCGCCGGAGGCCAGCTCACGGTCGCCGGGGCGCTCGCCGAGGCGGCCGGCCGGCCCCGGGCGGCCCCAGCGCGGCCCGGGGACGAAGCCCGGTCCGGGGGCGGGGCCGGGCCCTGGGGCGACCCCGTCGCCGGCCTCGAGCAGGAGCACGCCCTCGACCGCCTCCAGGGCCCGGCAGGCGCGCTCCAGCAGGGCGGCCCCGGCCGTGGCCAGGTCCTCGCCGCCCGCCAGGATGCGGAACGGGGCCAGCAGCTCCTCGCCGACGCGAGGCCGCTGCGCTCGGGGCACGTGCTCTCCTCGTCTTGTTCGTCAGGTTCGAGACATTGAATCGTACTCGATCAGGTCCCGAACAGCCGGTCCCCGAAATCGCCCAGACCGGGGACGATGTACGCCTGGTCGTTCAGGCGCTCGTCCACGGCAGCGGTCACGATGTCCAGCGAGGGGTGCTCGGCCTCGAGGCGGGCGATGCCCTCGGGCGCGGCCACCACCGAGAGCAGGGTGACTCGGGCCGGCCCGGCCCCGAACAGGCTGGCGCAGGCCGCCGCCGCCGACCCCCCGGTGGCCAGCATCGGGTCGAGCAGGAGCACGTAGGCGCCGCCGATGTCGGGCAGCTTGGAGTAGTAGGTCGACGGCTGGAAGGTGGCGTGGTCGCGCTCCAGGCCCAGGTAGCCGACCGGGACCTCGGGGAACAGCTCGGTCACGGCCTCCAGCATGCCCAGCCCGGCCCGCAGGATCGGCACCGCCACCAGGGGGGCGGCGAAGGCCGTGCCCTCGGTCTCGGCCAGGGGGGTGGTCACCGGCCGGACCCGGGTCGGCACCCCCCGGGTCGCCTCCACGGCCAGCACCAGCGACAGCCGCTTGGCCAGCAGCCGGAACAGCGGCGGCGGGGTCGCCTCGTCCCGCAGGGCGGTGAGCATGGTCCCGGCCAGGGGATGGTCGACGACGGTCAGGGCCACGGGGTCCTCCTTACTTGCCGGCGCCTGACAGCAGGTAGCCGGCGATGGCCAGGTCCTCGCGCAGCACCAGCTCGGTGAGCTTGAGGCGGCTGGCCGACAGCGGGCTGGTCCGGGTGGGGGACGGGTAGGCGTCCATGCCCAGGTCGGCGGCCTGACGGACCGCCCGGAACATGTGGAAGGGGTCGGACACGACCACGATCCGGTGCCGGCCCCCGCCGGGGTCGCGCCGCTCCAGGAGCCGCCTGGCCCCGGCCAGGTTCTGGTAGGTGGTGCGGCTCCGCTCCTCGGTCAGGATGGCCTCCTCGGGGACCCCCCTGGCCAGGGCCCAGCGGGCACCCGACCCGCCCTCGGTGAAGCGGTCGCCCTCCTCCTTGCCCCCGGTGAACACCAGCACCGGGGCCACCTTGTCCGTCCACAGGTCCAGGGCGTGCTCCAGGCGGGCCTCGTAGATGGCCGAGGGCCGCCCGTCGTACTGAGCCGCGCCCAGGACGACGATGGCGTCGACCTGGGGCCGCTCGTCCTTGCCCATCCACCTGGCCACCAGCGTGGTGGTCACGGCGAAGTAGGCGAGCACGAGCACGAGGAGGCCGACCAGGATGCGACGCATGCCGCGGATTCTACGCAGCCCCACGACGGACCCTGGTCACCGGACCAAGGAGTGGTTAAATACCGCCATCCAGCGGCGCTGTCGCGCCGAGACCGAGGTGGGACTCCGGAGTTCGAGAGGAGCACGGCATGCGTGGGGTTCGGGGTGTGCGGGTCGGCGCCCTGCTGGTGGGGCTCGCCCTGGTGGCGGCCGCCTGTGGCGGCGGCGACGACAGCGGCGACGGCGGCGGTGGCGGTGGCGGCGGCAACGCCGAGGCCAAGAAGGTCGGCGTCGTCTACGACATCGGCGGCCGCGGCGACAAGTCGTTCAACGACTCGGCGTATGCCGGCCTCCAGGCGGCGGAGAAGGAGCAGGGCGACAAGATCCAGGCCAAGGACATCGAGCCCAACCCGGACGGCTCCAACCGCAAGGAGCTGCTGGACGGCCTGGCCGACGAGGGCTACGGCCTGATCTTCGGCGTCGGCTTCCTGTTCTCCGAGGACATCGCCAAGTCGGCCACCGAGAACCCCGACACCCAGTACGCGGTGATCGACGGCTTCGACGACAGCTGCACCAAGCCGGGCGGCAACCTGCTGTGCATCGGCTTCCAGGAGGAGCAGGGCTCGTTCCTCGTCGGGGCGGCGGCCGCCCTCAAGACCAAGTCCGACATCGTCGGCTTCGTCGGCGGCCAGGAGGGCGACCTGATCAAGAAGTTCCAGGCCGGCTACGAGGCGGGCGTGAAGTACATCGCCGACCAGAACAACAAGACCATCAAGGTCCTGGTCGACTACGCCGGCAACACCCCCGAGGCCTTCCGCAACCCGGCCAAGGGCAAGGAGCTGGCCCTGAAGCAGATCGGCGAGGGCGCCGACGTCATCTACCACGCCTCCGGCGGCACCGGGGCGGGCGTGATCGCCACCGCCGCCGACAAGAAGATCTACGCCATCGGCGTCGACTCCGACCAGAGCCTCACCGCCAGCCCGGAAGAGCAGAAGTGGATCCTCACCTCGATGCTCAAGCGGGTCGACAACGCCGTCCAGCAGACCATCGCCAGCTACGTCGACGGCTCCTTCAAGGGCGGCATCCAGACCTTCGGGCTCAAGGAGGGCGGGATCGACTACGCCCAGAACCAGTACAACAAGGAGCTCCTGGGCGACATCCCGACCACCCTCGACGAGCTGAAGCAGAAGATCATCGACGGCGAGATCAAGGTCCCGACGAAGCCGTCGTAGCCGTGGCGACCGAGGCGACCGAGGACACCGGCGGCGGGCCCGAGGAGGCCCGCCGCCCGGCACCGGCCATCGAGTGCCGCGGCGTCACCCGCCGCTACGCCGGGGTGGTCGCCAACGACAAGATCGACCTCGAGGTGGCCGAGGGCGAGATCCACGCCCTGGTCGGCGAGAACGGCGCCGGCAAGTCGACCCTGATGAAGATGCTCTACGGCCTGGAGCAGCCCGACGAGGGCGAGATCCTGGTCCGGGGCGAGCCGCAGGTCATCGACTCGCCCCGCAAGGCCATCGAGCTGCGCATCGGCATGGTCCACCAGCATTTCATGCTGGTCGACGACTTCACCGTGGCCGAGAACATCGTGCTCGGCTCCGAGCCCAGCCGCGGCGCCGGCCGCCTCGACCGTGAGTTGGCCGAGCGCCGGGTGGGGGAGCTGGCCCGCGGGTTCGGCACCCCGCTGGACCCCAACGCCCGGGTCGAGGACATCGGCGTGGGCCAGCAGCAGCGGGTCGAGATCCTCAAGCTGCTCTACCGGGGCGCGGACATCCTGATCCTGGACGAGCCCACCGCCGTGCTCGTCCCCCAGGAGGTCGACGAGCTGTTCGACCACATGCGCGACCTCAAGGCCGACGGCAAGACGATCATCTTCATCGCCCACTCCCTCGACGAGGTGCTCCAGGTTGCCGACCGGATCACCGTGCTCCGCGACGGCAAGGTGATCGGCACCGTGGCCGCCGCCGACACCGACACCCGCAAGGTGGCCGAGATGATGGTCGGCCGCCCGGTGCTGCTGCGCCGGGTCGAGGGCAAGGCCACCCCCGGCGGGCCGATGCTCCAGATCAAGGACCTGCGGGTCACCGTGGGGGGCAAGGAGCTGGTGGCCGGGATCGACATGGACGTGCGCCGCTCGGAGATCTACGGGCTGGCCGGGGTCGAGGGCAACGGCCAGGCCGAGCTGGTCGAGGCCCTGGTCGGGCTGACCGCGCCCGACACCGGCCGGATCTACCTGGACGACGACGAGCTGACCCGGGCCACGGTGCGCACCCGGCGCCAGGCCGGCCTGGCCTACATCCCCGAGGACCGCCACGCCCGCGGGATGGTCCTGCAGATGCTCGTCACCGAGAACTCGGTCCTCGGCCAGCAGGAGCGCGAGCCCTTCTCCCGGCGGGGCCTGCTCGACCTGCGGGCCATCCGGCGCCGGGCGGTCGAGCTGGTCCGGAGCTTCCGGGTCAAGGCGCCGAGCGTGGCCGCCCCGGCCTACGCCCTCTCCGGCGGCAACCAGCAGAAGCTGGTCCTGGGCCGGGAGTTCGCGGCCAAGCCCAAGCTGCTGATCGCCGCCCACCCGACCCGCGGCCTGGACATCGGGGCCACCCAGTTCGTCTGGCAGGAGCTGGTCGAGGCCCGCGACGAGGGCGTGGCCGTGCTGCTGATCTCCTCCAACCTGGAGGAGATCCTGGCCCTGGCCGACCGGATCGGGGTCATCCACGACGGCCGCATCG
>DASZON010000168.1:0-6529 GCA_035550755.1 Actinomycetota bacterium
GGGGTGGACCAGGGTGAGGGGGTCGCCGTCGACCAGCTCGCCCGGGTCGTAGCCGAGCACCCGGCGGACCGACTCGCTGTGGTAGCGGACGGCCCCGTCGGCGTCGACGATGCTGATCACGTCCGAGGAGTTCTGGACCAGGGAGCGGAACCGCTCCTCGCTGGCCCGCAGCGCCTGCTCGGCCGCCTTGCGCTCGTCGACCTCGACGGTCAGGGCCGCGTACGCCCGGGCGAAGTCCTTGCGGACCCGCTGGCGCAGCGACAGCGACAGGGCCAGCCCGACCAGCAGCACCAGCCCGCTGAGGCCGACCAGCAGGCGCTCGGAGCTCCCGCGGGCGTTCAGGGCCCCGTTGACCGCCCCGAACAGCCCCTGCTCCTTGGCGTCGAAGAGCTGCTTGATGCTGACGGCCAGCCGGTGGGCGGCCGGCTGCATGATCGCGACCTCGGCCCGCACGCTGGCCGGGTCCGGGTCTGCCTCGAGCCTGGTCAGGTGGCGGTCGATGAGCTTCAGGTCCTGGTGGGCCTGGGTCAGGGTCTGGGCGACCCGGGGGTCGCCGCTCTGCCCCTCGGCCTGGTGGAGCTGGTTGGCAAGCAGGCCGCGGCGGATTTCGGCGCCCTTCAGGTCACGGGTGGTCGGCAGGTCCTCGATCTGGAACTCGAGCAGCAGCGCCTCGCGCTGGGCGTTGACCAGGGTGCTGTTCAGGAACGACTGCTCGCCGAAGATGGCCGTGGTGCGGTTCACGTTGGCGTAGGCCTGGAGGATCAGCACCTCGACGACCACGACGAGCGCGACCAGCACCCCGCCCAGCGCGAGCGGGAGCGGGCCCCGCCGCCGGCGCAGGACGCGCTGCGGGTCGGCCATCCCCTAGGCGACCTTCATGGTCGCGACGCTCCAGATCCACAGGTCGGGGTTGCGGCCGAGGGTGGAGCTGTCCGGGAACACGATCCGGATGGGGCCGGAGCGGTCGACCGGCATGTGCTTGCCGTCGGCCTTGGTGGCCAGCAGCATCTGGGAGCTGCGGATGTCGGCGACCTTGAAGTCGACCTTGTAGTCGTCAAGGGCGGTCAGGCTGACCTTGCTGGCCGAGTCGGGGACGCCGGCCACCTTCAGCAGGTCGGACAGGAGCACCCCCTCGAAGGTGACCCGCCGCTTCAGGAACGGCTCGGCCGCCTCCAGCCGCACCTGGCGCATCTTCTCCAGGCTGGCCAGGTCGAGCTCGAGCTTCCTGCCCTTGTTGGCGCTGCCGATGTCACCGCTGACGGTGAGCACGACGTCGCCCTTGGGGGCGGCGACCCGCTCCCCCGCGGCCAGGGTGCCGTCGTCGACCACCTGCGGAGCCGAGGCACCGGACGCCGCCTGGGGGGGCGCCTCCTCCTTGCCACCGCAGGCGGCCACCGCCAGCGCCGCGACCAGCGTCACCACGACCAGCCGGATGCTCCGTCCCACAGTCCACCCTCCCCGTCGCTCTGGCGATCACTCTCCGAACTTGTTTCGGCAGATCGCGGGCGCGGATGAGGGGAAGGTGGTCAGCCGCCGGGCGCCTGGGGGAGGTTCTGGAGCCGGACCTTGGCCTGGGCGACCAGGCGGCCGGTCTCGTCGGTGATCACCACCTGCCAGAGCTGGGTGGTGCGGCCCCGGGCCAGCGGGGTCGCCTCGGCCCGCAGGCGGCCGTCCCGGACGGCGCGGAGGAAGTCGGTGTGGTTGGAGACGCCGACCACCACGCCCTGGTCGCCGAACCACAGCGCCGCGCCGACGCTGGCCGCGGTCTCGGCCAGGGCGGCGTGGACCCCGCCGTGGACCAGCCCGTAGGGCTGGAACAGGTCGGGGGTGACCGGGCAGGCCAGCACCACCCGGTCTCCGGAGGCCTCCTCGACGCGGATCCCGAGGTGCCTGATGAGGCCGACCTCGAGCTGGTCGTGGCCGGAACCGGTGTCGCCGGGGGCGCTCATGGCTGCTGCTCCTCGTGCTGCACCTGGCCGCGCAGGGCGTCGGCCAGGTCCCGCTGGATGACGGTCAGGGTCAGGTCGCTGCGGGTGCGCTCGATGATCGAGCGGGCCACGTCGGTGGAGCGGCGCAGGTTGCCGGTGATGGCGTCCGGGTAGTCGAGGTCGGCCAGCAGGGCGTGGATCTCCTCCATGGCCGCGAACAGCGCCGAGGCCCTGGGCACGTCTCCGGCCCTGAGCACGTCCAGCAGGTGGCGGCGCAGCTCGCCGACCGTCTCGGCCAGCCCGTTGAGGTAGGGGGCGTCGCCGACCCCGACGTCCTCGGGCGGCGGCAGGGGGTCGCCGGCGACCAGGGCGCAGGTCGCCATGGCCTCGGCGTACTCCTTCTGGGCGTCCTGGAGGAAGCCGGCGTAGAGCACGTCGGGGTGGGCGGCCAGGACGGTCGAGGCGACCTCGAGCAGCTCCCTGGCCTCGGCCAGCAGCTCGCCGGCCCGGTCGAGCTCGGTCCGGTGGGCGGCCCGGATGGCGTTGGCCGAGCAACGCACGGCCTGGCGGGCGTTGCGGATGCCGACCTCGCGGGCCCGGTGCTTGGCGTCGAGGCGGGCCCGCAGGCCGGCGGCGGCCTCGCCGAGGCTCATGCGGTGGCGGCGGCGGTCACCGGCGGGGCCGCGGGGGCGCCGCGCCCGGCCCGGCGGCGCCGGGTCCGGCGCCAGCCGACGGCGACCAGGGTGAGCAGGTAGCCGCCAAGCAGCAGCCCCGCCCCGGCGGCGGCCAGCGACCAGCGACCGCCCAGTGCCGCCCAGGCCCGCGACCCGGCGGCCGTGGCCACGACCAGGACCAGCAGGACCCGGCGGCGCCGGACGGCGGCCCGGCGGGCGGCGGCACGCCGGCGGGCCAGCCAGGTGGCCGTGGCGGCCGCCTCCAGCTCCTCGTCGGTGGGCTCGCTGGGGAGGTTCCCGGTGGTCCAGGGCCTGGCCCCGCCGCTGGACAGACGGCGCCCGCCCTCGGAGGCCTCATAGGCCAGCTCGGCCCGACCGCGGCGGGCCAGCGGCACCAGCAGCGCCACCCAGATCACGACCACGAGCGCGAACACGGCCAGGCTCACGGTCCCACCCTCTCTCGGCCGAACAGGGCCCGCGGCAACGTAACACGGGCCATTTGACCGTTCAACGATCTCCGGCGCGGGTGTGGTGGCTCTCGTCGCGGACGGGGCCCCGGGCGGTCTCGACGGCGTGGGCGAGGACGGGGGCGAGCACCGCCCACTCCTCGCGGACCGCCTTGGGGTTGCCGGGGAGGTTGACGACCAGGGTGCGGCCGGCCAGGCCGGCGGTGGCCCGCGAGAGCATGGCGTACGGGGTGATGGCCAGGCTGGCCGCGCGCAGGGCCTCGGCGATGCCGGGGGCCTCGCGGTCCAGGACGGCGCGGGTCGCTTCGGGGGTGACGTCGCGGGGGCCGAGGCCGGTGCCGCCGGTGGTCAGGACCACCTCGGCGTCGCCGGTCATGGCCCGCAGGGCCTCGGTGATGAGCTCGCGCTCGTCGGGGAGCACCGCCCGCGAGACCAGCTCCGCCCCGGCACCCTCGAGCAGCTCGCAGAGGGCGCCGCCGCCGGCGTCGTCGCGGGCCCCGGCGGCCACCCGGTCGCTGACCGTCAGCACGCCAACCCGGATGCCGGTGAGGTCGATCATGGCGCCCGGTAGTCCCCGGAGCGGCCGCCCCGCTTGGCCAGCAGCCGCAGGTCGTCGACCCGGACGTCGCGCTGGACCCCCTTGACCATGTCGTACAGGGTCAGGGCGGCGGTGGCGGCGGCGGTCAGCGCCTCCATCTCGACCCCGGTGCGGCCGGTGGTCCGGACGGTGGCGGTGATCCGCACCCCGTCGGCATCGGGCACGAGGTCGACCTCGACCCCGGTGACCGGCAGCGGGTGGCAGAGCGGGATCAGCTCCGGGGTGCGCTTGGCCCCCATGATCCCGGCGACCCGGGCCACGGCCAGCGCGTCGCCCTTGGGCAGGTCGCCGGCGACCAGCAGCTCCAGGGTCGCCGGGGCGAGCACCACCCGGCAGCCGGCCGTGGCCACCCGCTCGGTCTCGGGCTTGGCCGAGACGTCGACCATCCGGGCCCGGCCCTGGGAGTCCAGGTGGCTCAGCTCACCCATACCAGATCCTCGCGGAGCAGGACCACCTGCACGGCCGACCCGGCGGCGAGCTCGGTGTGCTCGGGCGGGACCACGGCCAGGCCGTCGGCGGCCACGCACGAGGACAGCACCCCCGACCCCTGGTTGCCGGTGATGGTGGCGACCAGGCCGTCGTCGCCGACCTCGAGCCGGACCCGCAGGAACGACACCTTGCCGGCCGGGCTGCGCACCGGCCCGCCCAGCCGGGCCACCACCCGGGGCCGGTCGAGGCGGTCGTCGGCGTGGCCGGCGAGGCGGCGCAGGGCCGGCCGGACCAGGGTCTCGAAGACCACGAAGCAGGACACGGGGTTGCCGGGCAGCCCGTACAGCGGGGTCCCGGCGGCCTCCCCGAACGCCTGGGGCATGCCCGGCTGCATGGCCACCCGGAAGCTGCGCACGTCGCCCAGCTCACCGAGGACCTGCTTGGTGTAGTCGCGCTCCCCCACCGACACCCCGCCCGAGGTCAGCACGAAGTCGCCCTCGGCGGCGGCCAGGGCGAACCCGCGGCGCAGCGCCTCGGGGTCGTCGCGGAGCTTGTCGCAGCGGAAGGCCTCGGCCCCCGACGCCCGGACCTGGGAGACCAGCAGCCAGGAGTTCGAGTCGCGGATCTGGCCCGGCCCCAGCGGGTCGCCCGGGTCGACCAGCTCGTCGCCGGTGGACACGACCATGACGTGCGGCCGGGGGTGGACGGGCACGGTCCTGCGGCCGACCGAGGCCAGCATCCCGACGGCGGCCGGGTCGAGCACCCGCCCGCGCTCCAGCACCACCGTGCCCTGGCGGACGTCCTCGCCGGCCTCGCGCACGAACCGCCTGGGGCCGGGGTCGAGGCGGACCAGCACGGTGTCGCCCTCGGCAGCGGTCTGCTCGACCGGCACGACCGTGTCGGCCCCCGGCGGCACCGCCCCGCCGGTCATGATCCGGACGGCCTCACCCGGCTGCACGGTCGGCAGCCGGCCGGTCCCGGCGAAGACCTCGCCGGTGATCTTGAGCGCCACCGGGTGCGCCTCGCCCGCCCCGGCCAGGTCGGCCCCGCGCGCGGCGAACCCGTCCATGGCCGAGTTGGCGAACGGTGGCAGGTCCTCGGCGGCGGCCACGTCGGTGGCGAGCACGCAGCCGAGGGCGTCGCCCAGGCTCACCTCGCGGACCGGCAGCGGGCGCAGCCGCTCCAGCACGCCCGCCCGCGCCTCGGCGAACGGCACCAGGTCGGCCGGCCTCGGCCGGTCAGGCGGAAAGGTGGTCATGTGGTGATGCTAGTGCCTCGCCGGCCCCCGTGCCTCGGCCTGCCGGTCCAGGTCGGCCACGAACCGCCGCAGGAAGCTGACGAACTGCGGCCCGATGTCGTCGCGGCGGGCGGCCAGCTCGACCGTCGCCCGCAGGTAGTCGTTCTTGTCGCCGGCGTCGTAGCGGGTGCCGGTGAAGGCATAGGCCAGCACCCCCCGCTCCGAGCCGTGGACCAGGCGCTTGAGGGCGTCGGTGATCTGGATCTCGTTGCCGGCCCCGGGCTCGGTGGCCCGCAGGGCGTCAAAGATCTCCGGGTGGAGCACGTAGCGGCCGATCACGGCCAGGTTCGAGGGGGCGTCCTCGGGGGCCGGCTTCTCGATCACGTCGGCCATCCGGAACAGGCCGGGCTCGATCTCGTCGGCCGGGTCGACGCAGCCGTAGGCCTTGATCTGGGAGCGCTCCACCTCCATGGCCGCGACCACGCTGGTGCCGTGCCGCTCGAAGCTGGTGACCAGGTCCGAGAGCAGCTTCTCGCCCTCGTCGATGACGTCGTCGCCGAGCAGGACGGCGAACGGCTCGTCACCGACGTGCTGCTCGGCGACGCTGACGGCGTGACCGAGGCCGAGCGGGGCCTTCTGGCGGATGTAGTGGACCTGGGCCATGTCCGAGATGTGGCGGACCAGCTCCAGCTTGTCCTCGTCGCCCTTGTCGCCGAGCAGCTGCTCGAGCTCGACCGAGCGGTCGAAGTGGTCCTCGATGGCCTGCTTGCCCCGGCCGGTGACGATCAGGATGTCCTCGATCCCGGCCCCCACCGCCTCCTCGATCACGTACTGGATGGAGGGCTTGTCCACCAGGGGCAGCATCTCCTTGGGCTGCGCCTTGGTCGCCGGGAGGAAGCGGGTCCCCAGCCCGGCCGCTGGGATCACGGCCTTGCGTACCTTCACGATGGCGATTCCCCCGAAATTCGCTGATCCGACGCCGATCTTACTCGACCCTGCCCACTCTCCCCTTGACCGGGCCGGGGCGGGGCCTGGCCGGGGCGCGCGGTCAGCGGCAGCAGCCGCGGCCCCGCCGTGACCACCCGGTCCCGGCCCTGGAGCTTGGCCTCGTAGAGGGCCTCGTCGGCGGCCCGCAGCAGCTCCTCGGGCGAGGTCGCGTGCTCGGGGAAGCAGGCCACGCCGATGGAGACGCTCAG
>DASZON010000169.1:0-6580 GCA_035550755.1 Actinomycetota bacterium
CTGGGCCCGTTCCAGGATGGCGTGGTAGTCGACCCCGGCGTACACGACAGTGCCCGCGGCCAGGTGGGGCTCGTACTCCTCGCGCTCCTCGATGGTCGCCCTGGCCGCGACCAGGTCGTCCATGGTGGCGAACCGCTGCACCGCCTGGGCGGCCAGGTCGCCGTACGGCATGGGGTGCCGGACGGCCACCACCTTGCGGCCGGCGGCCCGCAGCAGCTCGGCCACCCGGCGGGTGGTCTGCGACTTGCCCGCCCCGGTGCGCACCGCGCACACCGCCACCACCGGCACCTCGGCCGCCAGCTCGGTCTGCTTTGGGCCGAGGAGCCGGAAGTCGGCCCCGGCGGCCAGGGCCCGGGAGGCGGCGTGCATGACGTCGACGTGGCGGACGTCGGAGTAGCTGAACACCACCTCGTCGACGTCGTGGTCGGCGATCAGCTCCTCGAGGCGCTCCTCGGGGAAGATCGGGATCCCGTCGGGGTAGCCGGGACCGGCCAGGGCGGCGGGATAGGTGCGGTCGTCGATGTAGGGGATCTGGGTCGCGGTAAAGGCGACCACCCTGGTCGCCGGGTCGCCGCGGAAGGCGCAGTTGAAGTTGTGGAAGTCGCGGCCGGCGGCCCCCATGATGAGCACCCGTCGCTGCAAGCACGCCTCCTCGCATCTGGATGCCGCCCGCCGTTGGGCGGCACAGCCAGCAGAAGGATACCGACCCGAGCCCGGTCAGCCGGTGGAGCGGTCGCGGGGGGAGACGGCGTTGAGGCTGGGCTCGGCCGGGAGGGCGAAGGAGAACACCGACCCGTGGCCGAGGCGGCTCGACACCCAGATGCGGCCGCCCATGGCCTCGACCAGCCGCTTGGCCAGGTAGAGGCCGAGCCCGGCCCCGCCCGGCTCCCGGGTCATGTAGTGGCCGACCCGGTGGAAGCGCTCGAAGATCCGGCTCTGCTCGTCGATGGGGATGCCCGGGCCCCAGTCGCGGACCTCGAACACGACCTCGCGGCCCTGGGGGACGAGGCGGACCTCGACCGGCTCGTGGGGCGGGGCGTAGCGCAGGGCGTTGGAGAGCAGGTTGCCCAGCACCTGGTCGATCCGCATCCAGTCGCCGCGGCAGTAGACGGCGTGGTCGGGGGCGACCACGTGGACCGTCCGGTCAGGGTCCTCGCTGGTGAAGCGGTCCACCACCTGGCGGACGAGGTCGACGGCGTCGATGGCGGTGGCGTCGACCAGCCCGGCCCCGGCCTCCAGCCTGGTCACCTCCAGCAGGTCCTCGATGAGCCGCTCCAGGCGCTGGGACTGCATCAGCATCAGCTTGTAGTACTCGCGCCGGCGGTCCTGGGCGAAGTCGCGGTCCTCGCGCAGCAGGGTCATCAGGAACCCCTTGATGGGGGTGAGCGGGGTCCGCAGCTCGTGGGAGACGCTGGCCACGAAGTCGGCCTTGAGCTCGTCGGTCTGGCGTTCGCGGGTGACGTCGCGGACCACGACCACGTCGGCGTCCATGTCGCCGTCGGCGGCGATGATCGGGGCGTGGGCGTAGCGGATCCAGCGGGCCAGGCCCTCCTTGTTCAGCACCGAGGCGTCGCGGACCTCCTCGTGCCGTGACTGGGCGGCGGCCAGGATGGGGCAGTCGGCGGCGCACATGTCGACCCCGTCGCCGTCGCGGGCCCGGAGCAGGTTGAAGCATTTCTGCCCCACCGCCTCGTCCTCCTGGTAGCCGGTGAGGGCGACCATGGCCGCGTTCCAGGAGCGGACGGTCCGGTCGGGGCCGACGGTGTAGATGCCGTCCGAGGAGTGGCCGACGATGTCGCGCAGGGCGGCCCGCTCGTTCTCGGCGGCCCGGTACAGCTCCTCGTTGACCAGGGCCGCCGCCCCCTGGTTGGCCAGTGTCAGCAGGGTCTCGGTGTCGTCGCCGGTGAAGTCGGTGTCGACCCGGGGGCCGAAGGCGGCGGCGAACCCGACCACCCGGCCCTCGGCCTCCATCGGGACCATGGTGTAGCGGGGCCAGCCGGCCCGGGTCGCCCAGCCCTTGGCCGCCTGCTCCCAGGAGCTCTGGGAGGCGGGGACGGTGAGCCGGTCGGTGCCGGTGGTGGCGATCACGTCGAGGACGCCGTCCTCGTCGCGGCCCAGGAACACCGCCGCCCCCTCGCAGTTGAGGACGTCGGCGACCTGGCGGGCGAACGACTCCCAGGCGCGGGCGTCGCCGAGGCGGTTGGACAGGGCCCGGCCGGCGGCGTACAGCGAGTGCATCCGCTGGCCCTGGGCGAGGCTGCGGGCCCAGGCCCGGTTGCCGAGGAAGGTCAGGCCGATGGGCACGACCAGCAGCGGCAGCAGCGCCTGGTCGTGGACCAGCAGGGCGGCGATGATCAGGCCGTAGGCGATGCTGGCGGCCCAGTCGGCGGCCGCCACCGGGGCCGCCCGCAGCCAGCTCTGCACGAACCCCTGGCCGGTGGAGAGGCTGACCACGGTGGAGACCAGGGAGTGGTTGACCAGGAAGAAGGCGGCCATGGCGACCACCCAGACCACGGCCAGGGCCGGCCGGAACAGCCCCGGTTCGAGCTGGGCGCCGCCCAGGTCCCAGCGGACCAGCAGGTCGGCCAGGGTGGCGGCGACGGCGGCGGCCACGGCCACCGAGAGGATGTACTGGGGGACGTTGAACAGCCGCTTGACCGGCTGCTGCTCGAACAGCAGCTGGCTCACGGCGATCCCGACGCCGGTGGCCACGACCAGCACCGGTGGCTCGAGGAAGACCACCCCGAGGACGATCACCATGTCGCAGGTACCGACCGAGAAGCGGTGGTTGCGCAGCGGCACCTTGACCACGAACCGCTCGGCCAGGACCAGGCCGGCGACGTACAGGACCGGGGGGACGAGGTCCGCCCGGGTGCCGCCCGCCAGCAGGCGGACGGCGCTCGGGAGGTACAGGGCGACGACGGCCGCGGCCGCGGCCACCACCGCCCAGATGAACAGCCAGGCGGCGCGTGGGAGCGAGGTCCGGACGCTCTGGGGGAGCGTCCTGGGCTCGCTCACCACGCCACCGCCATCGGCCGCCTAGGACCAGGTGGTCGACGGCCCGTTCCGGGTCCGCGACCAGGTGGTCGACTCCCGGCCAGGCCGGGACCGCGCCGGGGCGCGGGTCGAAGGGACACTGACAGCATGCGGGTACATGGCGATTCCTCTCCCTTACGCGTCCGCCCTGGGGGAGGCGGGGTTGCGCGTAGCGGCGATGGGCGAGTCAACGGCGTAGATTCTGCGCGTGCCATAGGCCTTCGTGCAATGCTCCTGCCGGGCTAAACGAGACTATTAGTCTGTACGATACGGAGACTAGGTTTCACGGGCCAGATGGCGGCTGCAGGTATTTCCAGATGCTTTCGCCCGCCCGTCCGAATTTCCTTTCACGTTCAACTATTTCCGGGTGCGGCCGCCAAGGCCGGCGGCGGCCGCCAGCAGCGCCCGGGCCTCGGCCCCGGGGCCGCCCACCGGGGCCAGCACGCACCAGGTGGCGCCGGCGTCGGCGAGGGCACCCAGCCGGGCGGCCACGGCGCCGGGGTCGCCGGCCAGCACCCGGGCCACCTCGCCCGGCGGGCGGTCGGCCCCCCAGGCGGCCAGCCGGGCCCCGGCCTCCTCCCCGTCGGGGGCCACCAGCACCTGCCCGCCCCAGGTGGCCGCGACCGCCGCCGGGTCCCGGCCGGCCCGCTCGGCCGCCCGGCGGACCTCGGCCAGCCCGGCGGCCACCTCCTCGGGCGTGCGGCCCCAGCCGTTCCAGGCGTCGCCCAGCCGGCCGGCCAGCTCCAGCGCGCTGGCCCCGGTCCCCCCCACCCACACCGCCGGCGCCGGGCTGCCGGCCAGGGGGCCGCGAAGGGCGGCCACGGTCGCCTCGAGGGCGGCGGTCCGTTCCGCCGGGTCTCCGAACGGCAGCCCGAAGGCCTGGTTCTCGGCCCGGTTGGCGGCGTCTCCCCGCCCGATCCCGATGACCGGGGGCTCGCCGGCGATCTCGCCGACGCCGGCCGCCATCCGGGCCACCAGCCCCGGGTTCCGCAGCCCGGCCCGGGTGACCAGGGTCCCCACCCGGAACCCGTCCGGCTGCCGCCCGACCTCCGCGGCCAGGGCGGCCAGCAGGGTCCACCCCTCGAGGGCCGGCCGTTCCGGCTGCCCCAGCGGCCACAGGTGGTCGAACACGAACACCCCCCCGAACCCGAGCCTCCAGGCGTTCCGGCATGCCTCCAGGGCCGGCCCCGGACGCTCGCTGAACTGGGGCAGGGTCAGGCCAAGGGCCGGCAGCCCCATCAGCCGCACCCCAGGGCGAGGGAGGCGGCGCCGACCAGGCCGGCGTCGTCGCCGAGGCGGGTGGGGACGATCGGAGCAAGCTCGCGGTGGCCGCGGCCGTGGACGTAGCGGTCGAAGCTGGCCCGGGCCGGGGCGAGCAGCAGGTCGCCGGTGGCCGCGACCCCGCCGCCGACGACCACCAGGTCGGGGTCGAAGATGGTGACCAGGGAGGCGATCCCGACCCCGAGCCAGTGGCCGATGCGCTCGAACAGCGACAGGGCGACCGGGTCGCCCTCCAGGGCGGCGGCGAACACGACCTCGCCGGTGACCGGCGCGCCGGCGGCCGCGGCGATGGCGGCCAGGCGGCCGCCGGGGTCGGCGGCGGCGGCCTCGCGGCCCAGGCGGCCGAGAGTCGAGCCCGAGGCCATGGCCTCCAGGCAGCCGCTGTTGCCGCAGGCGCAGCGGTCGCCGTCGGGGGCGACGATCAGGTGGCCGAGCTCGCCCGCGAACCCCTGCTCGCCGTGGTACAGGCGGCCGTCCAGGACCAGTCCCCCGCCGATGCCGGTGCCGACGGTGACCAGCACCAGGTCGCCGCCGCCGGCGCCGGCCCCGAAGCGGGCCTCGGCCCAGGCGGCGGCGTTGGCGTCGTTGTCGACCACGGTGGGCAGGCCGGTCCGCTCGTGCAGGAGGCGGCGCAGCTCCATCCGCCGGTAGCTGTTGTGGGGGGCCCAGCGGGCGTTGCCGTGCGGCCACTCGACCAGCCCGGCCGCGCCCACCCCGATCGCCTCCACGGACGGGTCGCGGTCCCGGAGCCCGTCCACGACCTCGAACAGGGCGGCCAGGGTGGCCGACTCGTCGACGGGCGGGGTCAGGAGCCGGGTACGGTCCAGGATCTGGCCGGCCGCGGTGACCACCCCGGCCGCGATCTTGGTCCCGCCGATGTCGATCCCGATGGCCCGTGGCCCGTCCCGATCCGGTGGCGGCGGCACCTGGCTAGCCGATGTCGATGTGCTGGAGGCCGTTGCCGGCGGCGGCGCCCCGGTCGCCCGCCCGGGGCCTGGCCGGGCGGCGCCGGCCCTGGCCGTCCCCGGCCCCCGGCGCACCTTCGCCCTCCAGGAGGGCCCGGGCCGCCAGCAGCAGCTCGGCCCCGGCCTTGAGGAGGTGCTCGACCGCCTCGGGGCGGGCCGAGCGCAGGGCGGCCATGGCCTGGCACAGCGGGCAGACCTGGCACTCGGGGGCGTGGCCGGCCGCGGCGGCGTCGTGGCTGGGCATGGAGGTCCTCCGGGTCGGCGGCATCAGGCGCCCCTGGCCCCGGCCGAGTCGCCCTCGCGGGCCTCGAACCGCACCACCAGGGTGCCGCCGCGCAGGTTGGCGGCCGAGATCTCCAGCGGCTGGAGGGCCTGGGGCAGGAGCACGTTGCGCTTGTAGGCCCCCACCTTGATCAGCAGCTCGTCGCCCTTGCGGTTGACGTCCAGGTCGGCCCGCTCGGCGAACGGCAGGTCGATGCGCAGGGCGTAGCCGCCGCCGCCCTCCTTGGTGACCCGCATGGGCTGCGAATCGGCGAGCACGTCGGCGGGGTCGCGGGCGCCGTAGACCTCGGCCGCGACCTCGCCGAGGCGGTCCAGCCCGACCATCTCGTCGTCGAACAGCCGGCAGGTGAGGATGGGCAGGGGCGCGAACGACTCGGTGATGGTCCGGAAGTGGTCGGCCTGGATCTCCTTCCACTTGCCGAAGTAGGGGTCGGTGACGTCGTCGGGCAGCATCCGGTTGACCACCACCGCGTCCACCCGGTAGCCGAACAGCGACAGGTACGTGAAGGTGCGCCGGGCCTCGGCGACCACCATCTTCTCGGGGTTGAGGACCAGCCGGACGGTCGAGGTCTCGGGCTCGGCCAGCAGCACCCGGACCCGCTCGAGGTTGCGGTACAGCCGCTCCACGGCCCCGAACACGGCGTCCGAGGCGATCGGGGGCAGGTTGCCGAGCCGCCCCAGCAGCGGCCGGGCCACGGTCGCGATCCGCCGCGACGACGGGAAGATCCGGTCGATGTACCAGCCGAGGGCCTCGGGCAGGGACAGCAGCCGCAGGGTCTCGGCCGTGGGGGCGCAGTCGACCACCAGCAGGTCGTAGTCGCCGGCCTGCTGGTAGCGGTTGATGTCGATCAGGCTGAACAGCTCGTCCAGGCCGGGGATGACCGACAGCTCCTCGGCCTCGACGGCGTCGACCCCGCCCCAGTTGAGCAGGTTGACCACGTACTCCTGGATCTCGCGCCAGTTGGCCTCCAGCCGGGCCTGGCTGTCGATCTGCTCGGCCCAGAGCCGGTCGGCGA
>DASZON010000170.1:0-7433 GCA_035550755.1 Actinomycetota bacterium
GGGCGCCGGTGTCGGAGCGGCCGTACCAGGCGACCTCGAACAGCTCGGTCGCGCCCGCGAAGTCGGCCGCGGCGGCGGGCACGGCCCGCCCGACCTCGCGCCGGTACTCGCCGGCGGTCCGGCCGGGCACCTCCTCGACCAGTCCCCGGGCGGCGAGGTCGGCCACCAGGGCCCGGTAGCGGGAGCGGACCGCCTCCCGCCAGGCGCCGACGCGCTCCTGGGCCTCGGCGTCGGCGCGCCAGTCGGCCGGCGACCGCCGCCGGCCCGCCGGCACCACCGCCGCCACCTCGGCGCTCGGGGTCAGCCCCCGGGAGAACCGGGCCGCCAGCACCCCGACCCCGGTCAGGACCAGCGCCAGCAGCACCAGCCCGACGATCCCGCCGGCCCCGCTGCCGGCGATCGCCCCCAGCAGCCGCCCGATCATCTCCAGCACCCAGTCGTAGACCCGCTGGACCAGCGACCGCTCGGCCGGCCGGAACTCGGGCCGGGCCAGGACCTCCCGGACCACCTCCCGGACCTCCTGCGGGTCCCGGGTCGGCACCCGCAGCTCCCCCTGCCCCTGCCCCGCCCCCCAGGCCACCCCGCACAGCCCCACCAGGAGCACCGCGACCGCGGCGACCAGAGCCGTGGCCGGTCCCGCCACCCGGGCCCTGGCCAGCCCGGCCACCCGCCCGACCCGCCCGGCGGGCGGCGGGCGGGAGGGGGCGTGGTCAGCGGGTCGGGGCACCGCGGGCCAGGTCGGCGGCGATCATCTGCAGGTCGAAGCCCTCGTTCCTGATCCGGAGGTCGAAGTAGACGAGAGTGGCCAGGATGGCCACGAACGGCGTCGTCACCAGGGCGGGCAGGATGGCCCCGATGGCGGCCAGGATCCATCCCCAGCGGTAGCCGACGGCCAGGGCGGCCAGCGAGAACGGCGTGGCCAGGATGTTCCCGAGGATCCCGGCCAGCAGGCCGCTGGCGATGCCGATCCCCATGACCGCCCAGAACCGCGGCCGGACCAGGACCACCGAGCGGGCCATGGTCTGGATCGGGCCCGCCTCCTCGAGCATCACCACCGGGGTGGCCACGAGGAAGAAGGCCATCGGGATCAGCGCCCCGACCAGGCAGAGGACGAGGCCGGCGCCCTTGAGCAGCAGGGTCATGAGGAACACGGCCAGCAGGACGAGAGACCGCCGGCCGGTGGCCCGCATGGCCTCACCGGCGGTGAGCTCGCCGCCGAGGTAGCTGGCGGCGACGATCCTGGAGGTGGCGCCGCCGATGAACGGGGTCACCAGGATGGTCGCGAAGGCGGCGATCAGGCTGCCGACCAGGGGGCCGGTGGACGGCCCGGCGCCGGTCGCCTCGTCGAGCAGGGACGGGTCCTGCATCAGGTCGAAGAAGCCGTAGCCGCCGAGCAGGTCCCGCTGGAAGAACGCCGCCACCAGGTTGACGGGGATCAGGAACACGGCCGCGACCAGGACGATCGCCTTCAGGTTGGCCTTGAGGAGCCGGAACGACCCGTCCAGGAGGTCGCTGAACATCATCGGGTGCAGCGGCAGGGGACCGGTCCGCGCCGACCCCGCCTTGGGCAGCGGCGGGTAGGGCGACACCACCCCCCACCCCGGCCCCGCCGGCCCCGGCCCCATTCCTGCTCCCGGCCCCTCCGGGCCCGGCCACGGAGCCCCCGGCCCCCACTGCGGAGCCGTCGCCCCGCCCGGCGGTCCCCACCCCGGCGTCGGCGTCCCGCCGCCTGGCGGCGCCCACCCCGGCGTCGGTTCCTCGCCCGGCGGCGCCCACCCGGGCGCGGGCGCGCCGCCCTCCGGCTGGCCCGCGGGGTCGGACGGCTCGCCCGGCCCGGGCTGGCCCGGGGGTTCCCAGGGTGGTGGTGTGCTGGTCACGGCCTTCCTCTCATCGGCGCCCGCGCGCATTGTCACGAGGCCGCCCGGACCGGTCAACGGCGTACGCGACGTCTGTGGAAAAGGTTGCTACTCCACTGTTGGGCGCCGACGTGACATCCTTGGCCGATTGTCGGTGCTGGGAAGGGGGCGGTATTGCGTGAAGGGCAGGGTACTGGTCGTCGACGACGACCCGTCGCTCGGCGAGATGCTCGGGATCGTCCTGCGCCAGGAAGGCTTCGAGCCGGTGTTCGTCCGGTCCGGCGACCAGGCCATCGCCGCCTTCCACCAGGCCAAGCCCGACCTGGTCCTGCTCGACCTGATGCTGCCCGGCAAGGACGGCCTGGAGATCTGCCGCGAGCTGCGCCTCGAGTCGGGCGTGCCGATCGTGATGCTGACCGCCAAGACCGACACCGTCGACGTCGTCCTCGGCCTCGAGTCGGGGGCCGACGACTACATCACCAAGCCCTTCTCGGCCAAGGAGCTGGTGGCCCGCATCCGGGCCCGGCTGCGCCGCCGTGACACCGACGGCGCCGAGACCCTCCGCTTCCACGACATCGAGATGGACGTCATGGCCCACCAGGTGACCAAGGATGGCAAGCCGGTCAACCTGACCCCGCTCGAGTTCGAGCTCCTGGCCACCCTGGCCAGGCGGCCGCGCCAGGTGTTCACCCGCGAGGTGCTCCTCGAGCAGGTCTGGGGCTACCGCTACGCCGGTGACACCCGGCTGGTGAACGTGCACGTCCAGCGGCTGCGGGCCAAGATCGAGGACGACCCGGAGAACCCTCGGGTGGTGCAGACTGTGAGAGGCGTCGGCTACCGGATCGGACCGGAGGGCGGCGCCGCGGAGTCCCCGGCGCAGGCGGGTGATCAGGGATAGGACTGGGCCGCTTCAGCCTCGCCCGGCTCGACCTGCGGGCCAGGGTGGTGCTGTTCACCTCCGCGATCGTCGTCGGGGCGCTGCTGCTGCTGGGCGCGGCCCTGCACGCCCTGCTGGCCAAGTCCCTCTACACCCAGCAGAGCTCGGACGCGGTCCAGCAGGTCGGCGCGCTCACCCGCCGGGTCGAGCTGGGGGAGGCGTCGGGCCTGACCACCGCCGAGGTCCAGGCGATGCTGCAGACCCGGCTGCGCACCGGCTCGGGCGGCCAGCCCAACTTCAAGGCCCTGGTCCTGCGGGGCCCGGACGGGACCGAGTCCGCGTCCGACGCCAACTACAACTTCCGCAACGTCCCGCCCGCCCTGGCCGAGCGGGTCGGGGTCCGCAACGAGCTGGCCTACGTGTACATCCGCTCGCCCGTCCCGCCGGGCCGGATGCTGGTGGTGGGCGCCCCCATCCGCATCGACGACAGCGAGGTCGGGATCCAGCAGGCCTACTTCTTCTATCCGCTGAACTTCCAGGAGGAGACCCTCGCCAAGCTCCGCAACTTCCTGCTGATCGTGGGCGCGGGGCTGCTGGCGGCCGTGGTCATCCTGGCCGCGATCTCCATCGGGCGGGTGCTCAAACCGATCCAGCGGGCCCGTGACGTGGCCGAGGAGATCGCGGCCGGCAACCTGGCCGCCCGCATCCCGCAGGCGACCAGCCAGGACGACTTCGGCAAGCTGGCCGAGTCGTTCAACCGCATGACCGACAACCTCGCCCAGAAGATCGGTGAGCTGGAGCATGTCGGCAGCCTCCAGGCCCGGTTCGTGTCCGACGTCAGCCACGAGCTGCGCACGCCCCTGGCCACGGTCCGCATGGCCGCCGACTACATCCACGCCGCCCGCACCGGCCTCCCCCCGGACGCCCAGCGGGCCGCGGTGCTGCTGGAACGCGAGCTCGAGCGGTTCGAGAACCTGCTCGAGGACCTGCTGGAGATCAGCCGCTTCGACGCCGGCGTGATCAACCTGGAGCCGGTCGAGGTCGACGTCGGCGCGCTGCTGGACGAGGTGGTGGACGCTCTCGACCCGATCGCCCACGGCCGCAAGGTCGACGTCGGCCTGGAGGTCGACCTCAGCCAGGGCCACCCCCTGGTTGCCGCCGACCCCCGCCGGCTCGATAGGGTGTTCTCCAACCTGGTCAAGAACGCCATCGAGCACACCGTGGAGGGCGACGTGCGCATCTGGGTCGGCCGCCGCGGCCGCGACGTGGTCGTCACCGTCGCCGACGAGGGCGAGGGGATCCCGGCCGAGGACCTGCCCCACATCTTCGAGCGCTTCTACCGGGCCGACGTCCACCGGGCCAGGACCCTCGGCGGGACCGGCCTGGGGCTGGCCATCGCGCTGGAGAACGTCAACCTCCACCGGGGCTCGATCGACGTGCAGAGCGAGGTCGGCCGCGGCTCCACCTTCACCGTCACCCTGCCGGCGATCGATCCCAAGCCCGAGCCGGCGGACGGCCAGGTGGCCGAGCCGCAGCCAGAGCCCGCGCCCGTGCCGGAGGTCGCCGTCGGTGGGTAGCCGCCGCGCCCGACTCCTCCGTCCCCTCGTCGCCCTGGCGACCCTGCTCGGGCTGGCCGCCTGCACGGCCGGGGTGCCCGAGACCGGGAGCGTGGTGGTGGTCAGCCCGGTCACCTCGACCCCGACGCCGGTGGACCCCGAGGCCCTTCAGGACATCGGCGGCCCCTTCTCGGGGCAGACGGACAGCGAGGTCGCGGTCGGGTTCATGAACGCCATGAACACCGGCGACGTCTCCAGGATCCAGCGCTGGGTGATGCCGGAGGCCCACGACCAGGTCGCCGCCTGGGCCAAGCCGACGGCCACGGTGCGGGTCTACAGCGTCTTCGAGCCGGGCCCGGAGCAGCTCAGCGGCCAGAGCCGGATCGTGCCGGTCAAGGTGAAGGTGGTCGGCCAGCTCCGCGACGGCCGCGACTGGTACCCGTCCACCGGCGACGACCTGCTCAGCCTGGAGGTGCGGCGCGACGGCGGCGAGGCGCGGGTCGCCAACCCCGGGTCGGTCATCTGGATGCGCGACGTCAACTTCAGCAAGCTGTACGCCCAGGCCGAGGTGTACATGGCGCCCGATCTGACCGACCCATCGCCCCACCTGGCGCCGGTCCCGGTGTTCGTGCCCGGCGGCACCGGGAGCGAGTCCGAGACCGCGGCCGAGCTGCGGGTCAAGGGCGCCCTCAAGCTGCTGCTGGACGGCCCCCAGGGCCGCTACGGGAACCTGTCCACGGCCATTCCGCCGGGCACGACCCTTGAGGGGTTCCGGTACGCCAGGGACGTCGTCACCCTCAACCTCAGCCGGAGGTTCGTGGCGCCCGGCGCCCCGGGGCAGCTCAAGGACGGCCAGCTGCGGGTCGGCCAGCTCGTCTGGACGGTGAACCGGCTGATCCCGACCGCCTCGGTCCGGATCCTGGTCGAGGGCCGCGCCGTCCAGGGCCTCGGCATCGACCGGTTCCCGGTCGACCGGCGGTGGAGCCGCCAGGACGAGCCGCTGATGGGGATGTGGCCGCGGCGGTCCCCGAAGCGTGCCGACGACTCGATCGTGTTCGTCCGCCGCGGCGAGATCTACGAGATCGCCCCCGAGTCCGGCCAGTCGCCGAGGCCGGTCGAGGTCATCGCCCCCAGCCCCAAGTCCGTCCCGACCTGGTCGCCCGACCGCCGGTCGATGGCCTTCCTGGTCGGCAGCGGGGCCGCCCAGTCGCTGTGGCTGGTCCCGCCCGAAGGCCCCGAGGGCCAGGCCGAGCCGGTCACCGAGGGCCTGCCGGGCAAGCTGTCGCCGCCCACCTGGAGCCCGGACTCGGGCCGGGTCTACACCGTCCTCCGGGACGGGTCCGGGGCCCGCCTGCTGGAGATCACCCGCAGGACCCTGCGCCGCCGGTTCCTCAGCCTCCCGCCGCTGCCGTCCGGCCTCCAGCCCGCGAGCGTCGCCGTCAGCCCCGACGGGGCGTTCGTGCTCGCCGTCGGCGACCGTCCCGACCGCAAGGTCGAGGAGGCCGAGCCGGTCCCCGGCGGGCAGCTCTACCTGGGCCAGTTCGGTCCCGACGGCGTCACCGGCTGGTCCGAGCACCAGATCGCCCCCGGCCTTGGCCGCATCTTCAGCCCGGTCTGGGTCGACCCGGTCACGGTCGGCTTCATCGCCGAGACCGGCAACAAGGACGACCTCGGCAAGCTCTGGACCATCAAGTCCGACGGCTGGAACCCCACCGCCGTCCTCAACGACACCGACATCCCCATCGGCGACATCGGCAACAACCTCACCGTCGACCCCGGCGGCACGTCGTTCGTGGTGACGGCCCGTTCCAGCAGCGGCGCCTCCCTCTGGATGGTCAACCGCCAGGAGAAGACCGTCACCTACCTCACCCTCCCAGCCCCCAACGCCTTCGACACCGACCCCAGCTTCGCCAGCCGCTGACCCGCGAGACGGGGGCTGTGGACAGGTTCGAGCGGTGGTCGTCCCGGGCGGTTAGCCTGCCGGCATGTTCCTCGTCGACGTGCTGAGCGGGCTGCTGCGGCCGGCCAACTGCCTGGCCTGTGGGGTGCCCAGGGCCTGGCCCTGCTGCGGCCGCTGCCTGCCGCCCGACCCCACCGACGTCGGGCCGTGGTCCCTGGCCGCCGACCCGGACCTCGCCTGCTGGGCTCTGGGACCGTACCGGGACACGCTGCGGGCCGCGGTGCTGGCCGGCAAGTTCGACGGCCAGCCCGCCGCCCTGGCCGAGCTCGGCCGTCGCCTCGGCACCGCCATGGCCACCGCCGGGGCCGGCGCCGACCTGGTGACCTACGTCGCCGCCCGGCGCTCCAGCGGCCACCCCCGCGACCACGCCGAGCAGATCGCCCGCGGGGTCGCCGCCGCCCTGGACGTCCCCGTGGTCGACCTGCTGGCCCCGGCTCGCGGCCGCGACCTGGGCCGCGCCCGCCGGGCCGCCCGCTCGCCCACCCGCCCGCCCCCGACCCGGCCGCCCCCGGCGGCCAGGCGGCGGCTGGCCGGCGGCCGGGTCCTGCTGGTGGACGACCTGGCCACCACCGGCGCCACCCTCGCCGGCGCGGCCGCCGCCCTCCAAGCCGCCGGCGCCCGGCGGGTCGAGGCCGCCGTCCTCGCCACCGCCCCCACCGCCCTGGCCACCACCCCGGAGGTTCTGGGCGCCGCCTCCAGCGGCCTGGCCACGGCCCAGGGCGCGCCTTGAGCGCCGCCCCAAGCGGCCTGGCCACGGTCCAGGGCGCGCTCTGAGCGCCGCCCCCGGCGGCCTGGCCACCACTCGGGCGCCCCGGCCGGCGCCCCGGCATCGTCCTCGCGATCCGCCCGGTCGCCCTCGTCCTTCTATCGCCCCTGCTCATGGAGGTCGCATTGTGTGGTTGTGACCTGTTTTCGTGTGTAGAATCCGGCCAATACGACCAGCGGGCTGTGAAGGAGGTCAGCCCGCATGCCGAGTGAGCTGGCAGCAGGGCCATGCGTACCGTTCGGGTTGCAAGGCTCGATGGGGGGGTATGACCGGCTCAATCGGATCGTGTCCGGCGACCGGATGGGGAGTTGCCCATGCAGGTGACGGTGAAGGGAAAGAACACCACCGTGCCCGAGCGGGTCCGCGCGCGGGCCGAGCACAAGCTCGCCAAGCTCCAGCGCTTCGACGACCGCATCCT
>DASZON010000171.1:0-3136 GCA_035550755.1 Actinomycetota bacterium
CGACGAGCTCACCGACGCCGTCGTCGACCTGGCCGGGCCGTGGGCCGGGGAACGCGTCATGCCCGCCTTCCAGGACCTGTGGCCCCGCTGGCGGCAGGCCGTCGACACGGCCGCCCACCGCGGCGTCCTGTGCTTCGGCCAGAACCGCGGCCGCCGGGTCACCTACACCAACCCCGGCCGCTGGCTGCCGGGGTTCAGGCCCGCTCCCGAGCGCGGCGCGGTCGCCGAGCTGCTCCGCCGGTACCTCCACGCCTACGGGCCGGCGACCCCACGGCAGTTCGCCCAGTGGATCGGCGCGCCGGGGTGGGCGGCCGAGCAGTTCCGGCGGTACCGGCAGGAGCTGACCGAGGTCGACTTCGAGGGGTCGCCCGCCTGGGTGGCGGCCGGCGACGCCGAGGTCTCCGAGGACGAGGCGCCGGCGGGCGGCCTGCGGCTCCTGCCCTACTTCGACGCCTTCGTCGTCGGCAGCCAGCCGCGGGACCGGCTGTTCCCCGGCGCGGCCGCCGCCCGTGCCCTCGTCCCCTCCGGCCAGGCCGGCAACTTCCCGGTGCTGCTCGTCGACGGCGAGGTCGCCGGTGTCTGGCACCAGCGCCGCTCGGGCCGGCGGGTCGACATCACCGTCGAGCCGCTGGTCCTCCTTGCGGCCCGGCGGCGCCGGGCCCTGGACGTGCAGGCCGACCGGATCGGCGAGATCCTGGAGGCCATGCCACGACTCGTGGTCGGGACCGTCACCGTGGGAGCGCACGCCTAGCCATGGACAAGGCCGAGCTGTCCGACACCGCCGCCCTCGACACCGACGTCGCCGCCCTCCGGGCGGCGGCGGGGGAGTGGGCGACCGCGCCGCTGGCGGAGAAGCGCCGCCTGCTGGAGGCCGTGCGCGGCGCCACCGCGGCGGTCGCGGACGAGTGGGTGCGCGTGTGCTGCCAGGGCAAGGGGATCGCCACCGGCTCCCCGGCGGCCGGCGAGGAGTGGATGAGCGGGCCCTACGCCGTGCTGGCGAGCGTGGCCGCCCTGATCCGGCTCCTCGAGGGGCTCGAGGCCGGCACCAGCCCGCTCGACCGGCTGCGAGCCCGGGCCCTGCCCGGCGGCCAGGTGGCGCTGCGCGTGTTCCCGTCGGTCCCCGAGGACCGGCTGGTGCTGGGCTACTCCGCCGAGGTGTGGCTGCGGCCCGGGGTGACCGTGGAGGAGGCCAAGGCCGGGCTGGGGCGCCGCCTGCGCGACCCCGGCCCGTCCGGCCGGGTCGCCCTGGTGCTCGGGGCGGGCAACATCAGCTCGATCCCGCCCCTGGACGGCCTGGCCAAGCTGTACCAGGACAACGCCGTGGTGATGATCAAGCTGAACCCGCTCAACGCCGCCCTGGAGCCGGTGCTCAACCGGGCGCTGGCGCCGTTCGTGGAGCGTGGGTTCGTGCGCGTCACCAGCGGTGCGGTCGACGTCGGCGCCTACCTGGCCCACCACCCCGAGGTGGACGCGGTCCACATCACCGGCAACGCCGCCAGCCACGACGCGCTCGTCTTCGGCCCCGGCGAGGAGGGCGCCCGCCGCCAGCGGGCCCGCCAGCCGCTGCTGGCCAAGCCGGTCACCAGCGAGCTCGGCGGGGTCGGCCCGGTGGTGGTGGTCGCCGGCCGCTGGAGCGACGCCGCCCTGGCGGCCCAGGCCGAGAACGTGGCCACCCAGCGGCTCCACAACTCCGGCTTCAACTGCATCGCCACCCAGATCGTGGTCCTGCCCCGGAGCTGGCCCCAGGCCGACCGGTTCCTGGAGCACCTGCGCCGGGCGGTGCGGGCCGCCCCCGACCGCCGCGCCTGGTATCCCGGCGCGGCCGACCGCCAGCACGCGGCCGTGGCCACCCATCCCGGGGCCGAGCTGCTCGGCGGCGACCCGGCGGTGCCCCGGACCCTGCTGGCCGACCTGGACCCCGGCGACCCCGACGAGCCCGCCTTCCGGACCGAGTACTTCGGCCCGGTCCTCGGCGTCACCCGCCTTCCCGGCGACGGCCCGGACGCGTTCCTCGACAACGCCGCCGCCTTCTGCAACGAGCGGCTCGCCGGCGACCTGGGCGCCACCCTGGTCGCCGCCCCGCGGACCCTGCGCGAGCTCGGACCGCGGTTCGAGGCCGGGATCGCCCGGCTGCGCTACGGCACGGTGGCCGTCAACTGCTGGGTCGGCCCGATCTTCGGCATGCCGAGGGCCACCTGGGGAGCGTTCCCGGGCCACGACGTCCACGACGTGGGCAGCGGCGTCGGCATCGTGCACAACGCGCTCCTGCTCGACCCCGACCACGTCGAGCGCACCGTCGGCCGCGGCCCCTTCCGGCCCTGGCCCCGGCCGCTGTGGTTCGTCAGCAACCGCACCGCCCTGGTCACGGGCGAGCGGATGACCCGCTTCGCCGCCGAACCCTCCCTGCCCCGGGCGATCCCCAGGGTCGTGGCCGCGATCGCCTCGTCCCTCCGCGGCTGACCGGGGTCAGCCGAGCTTGCGGTGGTCCCAGCTCGAGACCCGGGTCGGGTGGAAGTGGATGCCGACCCGCTTGGCGGCCTGGGCGGCGAGGCCGGCCCGGAGCTCCGGTCCGGGGCGGGCGCCGTAGCGGACCGCCAGGGCCACGCCGATGTCGAGCACCTGGGCGGGGTCGCGGACCAGCTCGGCGGTGCACTCCATGCTGACCCCGCGCAGCTCCTGGTAGCCGCTGCCGGCCTCGGTCAGGAGGGTCGCCCGGGGGTCGCGCTGCAGGTTGCGGGCCTTCTGGGAGGCGGCGTAGGTCCAGCAGTCGAGGCGGCCGTCCACCGGCAGGTACCAGAGGCCGGCCAGGTGGGGGCGGCCGCCGGGGCCCAAGGTGGCGCAGATCAGGGTGCGCTGGGCCTCCAGGAACGCGGCCACCTCGGCGTCGGTCATCCGGATCTGGCGGCGATGGTCCATGCCCGCAGTGTACGGGCGGGACCCTGGTAGCCTGGGCCGTTCCCCGAACGCACAACGGAGGTGGACCAGGATGGCGGTACCTGCTCGGGTGCTCACCATCGCCGGGTCCGACTCCGGCGGCGGGGCCGGGATCCAGGCGGACCTCAAGACGTTCCTGGCCCACGGGGTCCACGGCATGTCGGCCGTCACGGCCGTGACCGTGCAGAACTCGGTCGGCGTG
>DASZON010000172.1:0-14406 GCA_035550755.1 Actinomycetota bacterium
CGGGCGGTGCTGTTCCTGGCCGCGTTCGTCGAGTACCTCGGCTACCGGCAGTTCCTCGCCCTGGAGCGGACGGTGGCCACCGTGCAGGTGCCGTTCAAGAAGGGCCAGTGGGGCAAGATGCACCGCACCGGGATCAAGGACCGCGGCAAGGGCGAACCCGAGGAGGCGCGGGCCACGGCCGGCGTCTGATCCCCGCCACGGCAGGCGGCCCTCAACTCCAGAGGCCCGCCTGCCGATACTGCTCCGGTTGCGCACACCCGTCGCCGATCGGAGGGGCTGCATGCGGAGAGCGACCGCCGTGCTCACGCTGACCGCCGTGCTCGTCGTCGCCGGCGCCGGCCTGGCCTCGGCCGCCGGCGCCCGCACCCGCGCGTTCGGGCGGGCCCACGCGCCACAGAGGATGGCCGTCTACGAGTGGCACCAGGCCGGCGAGCTGCCCGACGACCAGGTCACCCAGCGGCTGCGGTTCCTGCGGGCCAACGGCTTCCGCACCGTCTACCTGGAGGTCGGCGACTACCTGGACGCGGCCGAGCTCGCCCCCGGCACCCCGGGCCGCGAGGCCCTGCTCACCCGGATCCGCCGCCAGATCCAGCGGTTCGTGGCCCTGGCCAGCGACGCCGGTGTCGCCGTGCAGGCCCTGGGAGGCGGGCCCGGCTGGACCGGGGAGCTGCGCTACCTGGGCCAGAAGCTGGTCCAGCTGGTGGCCAGCTACAACCTCAAGGTGGCCGGGCGCGAGCGCCTCCAGGGGGTCCAGCTCGACATCGAGCCCTACACCCTGGACGGCTGGTTCGACGACCCGGCGGCCGGGCTGGCCGACTACCTGACCATGACCGCCGACGTCGTCGGCACCTACCGGACGGCCCTGGAGCGGTCGGAGAACCGCCACCTCCAGCTCGGCTTCGCCGTCCCCTTCTGGTTCGACGCCCGCGGCAGCGCCCCCGGCCCGGTCGCCTTCGACGGCGCCACCAAGCCGGCCGTCAACCACCTGATCGACCAGGTCGCCGACCTGCCCGGGGCCTACCTGGTGGTGATGGCCTACCGGGACTTCACCGGCACCTCCGACGGGTCGATCGCCCTCGCCCGCGACGAGCTCCGGTACGCGGCCGCCATCCGGGCCAGGAGCGGGCTGGTGGTCGGCCAGCAGTACGGCCCCGCCCCCGGGGAGGAGCAGATCACCTTCGACGGCCAGTCCCGGCACGAGTTCCAGCAGGCGGCGGCGGCGATCTCGACCGCCTTCCGCCGCTACCCCCAGTTCCGGGGGGTGTCGGTCGACAACGTCGACGCCTACCTGGCCGCCGACCCCTGAGCCGCCGCGGCTCAAGACCGACCCGGCCGCTGCCGACTGAAGGAGCGTCCGCCCGGCCGACCATGCCGGGCCGCTACCGCCGCCAGCGGAGGAGATGGAGCCGTGGATCCGAGGGAGCCGGAGCCGTCCGCGCCGCTGACGGTGCTGTACATCGAGGACAACCTCTCCAACCTGCAGCTGGTCGAGCGGGTCCTGCGCCGCCGGCCCGGGGTCCGGCTGATCTCGGCCATGCGGCCCCAGCTCGGCCTCGACCTGGCCGCCGAGCACGACCCCGGGCTGCTGCTGCTCGACCTGCACCTGCCGGACATGACAGGCCAGGAGGTGCTGCGCCGGCTGCGGGCCGAGCCCCGCACGGCCCGGGTGCCGGTGGTCATCCTCAGCGCCGACGCCCGCCCCAGCCTCATCAAGGAGCTGCTCGACCGGGGGGTGCGGGCGTTCCTGACCAAGCCCCTTGACGTCCGCGAGCTGCTGGACCTGGTCGACACCGTCGCCGCCGAGCGCGGCCGGCCCGCCCCCGAGCGGGTCGACGCCTGAGCGGGAGATGACCATGCGATCCCTCGAATACGTCAACGACGCGCTGTTCGTCGGCCTGGCCGGCGTCTGCTACATCCAGTGGCGCCGCCACGGCGGGACGGCGGCGGCCTGGCTGGCCCTCACCTTCGGCCTGCTGGCCGCGGTCGTGGTGGTCGGGCTGGCCCTGGGCGCGTTGGTCCCCGCCGGCGCCGCCGGGCTGTGGGCGACCAAGGCGCTGCTGGCCGCCGTGTTCCTCTTCCCGTACCTGCTGTTCCGCTTCACCGCCGCCCTGGAGCGCCCGTCGCGGCGGACCGAACGGGTGGCCAGCGGCCTGGCCGGGATCATGGTGGCCGCCACCCTGGCCCTGCCCAGCCTGCCCGGGCCCGGCCAGCCCCAGCCGGGCTGGCTGGCCGGCTACCTTGGCGTGGTCGTCGTCCAGTGGACGGTCACGTCGCTGATCGTGGCCGTGCGGCTGTGGCTGGCCGGGCGGGAGCAGCCGACCGCCGCCCGGCGGCGGATGCGGGGCCTGAGCATGGGCGCGGCCGGCCTCAGCCTGGTGATCGTGGTCGCCGGGGCCGCTCCGGCGGCCGACTCGCGCCTGCTGACCATCGCCACCCAGGCCATCACCCTGGCCAGCGCCCTGCTGTTCTACCTGGCGTTCGCGCCCCCGACCATCCTGCGCAACGCCTGGCGGCTGCCCGAGCAGGCCATGCTCCGCTCGGCCATGGCCGAGCTCAAGTCCGTCAACCGGCCCGCCGAGGTCGCCACCTGCCTGCTGCCGCACGTGGTCGGCATGGTCGGCGCCCGCGGGGCGGCCCTGCTCGACGACGACGGGGAGCCCATCGGGTCGTTCGGCCAGACTCCCGAGGGCGACCCGCCGTCGGTGCGGCTGCCGCTGTCCGGCGGGTCGCTGGTGGTCTGGGGAAGCCCCTACACGCCGGTGTTCGGCCGCCAGGAGCAGGAGCTGCTGGCCGCCCTGGGCAGCCTGGCCGACCTGGCCCTGGAGCGGGTCCGGACGGCCACCCGCGACGCCGAGCTGGCCGCGGTGGTCGACGCCTCGGGCGACGCCATCGTCAGCACCGGCCTGGACGGGACCATCCGGAGCTGGAACCCGGCCGCCGCCGCCACCTACGGCCGCCCGGCCGCCGAGGCCGTCGGCCAGCCGTTCTCGATGGTCGTCCCCGACGACCGCGCCGAGGAGGCGGTGACCCTGCTGCGCCGGGTCGCCGGCGGCGAGCGGGTCACCGTCGAGACCAGGCACCTGCGCGACGACGGCCAGCCGTTCAGCGTGTCGCTCACCGCCGCGCCCCTGCTCGGCAGCGACGACAGCGTCCTCGGGATGTCGGTGGTGGCCCGCGACGTCACCGAGCGCAAGCGGGCCGAACGGGCCCTGCGCGACGCCAAGGCCGAGGCCGACCGGGCCAACGCGGCCAAGAGCGAGTACCTGTCGCGGATGAGCCACGAGCTGCGGACCCCGCTCAACGCCATCCTCGGGTTCGCCCAGCTGCTGGAGCTGGAGGAGCTGACCGACGAGCAGCGCGAGAACCTCCACTACATCCTCTCGGCCGCCCGCCACCTGCTGGAGCTGATCAACGAGGTCCTCGACATCGCCTCGATCGAGGCCGGGCGCCTGACCCTGTCGCTGGAGCCGGTGGCCGTGGCCGACGTGGTCGCCGAGACCACCAGCCTGATCCGGCCCCTGGCCGACCAGCACCAGGTGCTGCTGGTCGCCCCGCCGGTGAGCTGCCAGGTGCACGTGCTCGGCGACCGCCAGCGGCTCAAGCAGATCCTGCTCAACCTGCTCTCCAACGCCGTCAAGTACAACCGCCAGGGCGGCAGCGTCCAGCTGGAGTGCGGCCCCGGGGCCGAGGGGCGGCTGCGGGTGGCGGTGGTCGACACCGGCCCCGGGATCCCCCCCGAGTCCATGGACCAGCTGTTCGTGCCCTTCGAGCGGCTCGGCGGGGAGGAGACCGGGATCGAGGGCGCCGGCCTTGGCCTGCCCCTGTCGATTCGGCTGGCCGAGGCCATGGGCGGCACCCTGGAGGTGGCGACCACCCCCGGGCAGGGCAGCCGGTTCTGGGTCGAGCTGCCGGCGGCCGAGGGGCCGGTGCAGCGGGCCGAGCGCCAGCAGGAGCTGGAGGGCGACGCCGCCGCCGACCCCGAGCCCGAGCCGTCCACCACCCTGACCGTGCTCTACATCGAGGACAACCTCTCCAACCTGCAGCTGGTCGAGCGGGTCCTGAACCGCCGGCCCGGGGTCCGGCTGATCTCGGCCATGCGGCCCCAGCTCGGCCTCGACCTGGCCGCCGAGCACGACCCCGACCTGATCCTGCTCGACCTGCACCTGCCCGACATGCCCGGCCAGGAGGTGCTGCGCCGGCTGCGGGCCCAGGCCCGCACGGCGAATGTGCCGGTGGTCATCCTCAGCGCCGACGCCCGCCCCAGCCTCATCAACGAGCTCCTCGTCCAGGGGGTGCGGGCGTTCCTGACCAAGCCCCTGGACGTCCGCGAGCTGCTGGAGCTGCTGGACAGCGTCGCCGCCGAGCAGCAGCCGACGAGCGCGGTCCCCGGCCGGGCCTGACCGGTTCCTCAGGCCGAGCGTTCGCGGGACTGGGGGCGCTTCTGGCCCTTGGGGACCCGGGCCACGCACAGGATCGACTGGCCGAAGCGGGGCGCCACGCGCCGCTCCAGGGCCCGCTCGGCCGGCACGACCAGCCGGTCGTACAGCCGCACCAGGGTGGGGGTGGGGCGGGCCTGGCGGCCGACCCGGACCGCCGCCCACCACGCCAGGCCGCCGAGCAGGTTGACCGGGCGGATGACCTCGGGGACGAGCCCGGCCGCCTCGACCGTGGCCCGCAGCCGGTCCGGGGTGTAGCGGCGCAGGTGGCCGAGGGCCTCGTCGTAGGCGCCGGCCAGCGACGGGTACCCGGGCACGAGCAGCAGGACCCGCCCGCCGTCGGCGGCCGCCCCGGCCATCGACCGCAGCGCGGCCACGTCGTCGTCCATGCGCTCGAGCACGTTGAGGGCGACCACCGAGTCGACCGGCGGCTCGACCTTCAGCTTGAGCACGTCGGCGGGGAGGATCTCGATGCCGGGCCGCTCGCCGAACCGCTCGTCCAGGGCCCGGACACAGATCGGGTCGTTGTCGTTGACGATCAGGCGGTCGCGGTCCAGCAGCTGGGCCGAGAAGTCGCCGAGGCCGGCCCCGACCTCGAGCACGGACGGGCCCAGGTAGGGGGCGAGCAGCCCGTGCAGGTAGCGCCGGTAGCGCTGGGCGGTGGCCAGGTCCTCCAGGCCGAGGGCGTGGATGGTGGCCCCGCCCTCGACGGCCCGCATCACCCCGGGCTCGTCGGGGGCGCCGTGGACGGCCGGGCCGGTCGGCTCGGGCCGGCGGCGCAGGCGGTAGCGGGCCACCGCCCCGGCGGCCAGGAAGCCGTCCTTGAAGTGGATCTTCTTGCCCTCGGCGTAGGTGCGGGCCCGGTACGAGATCGGCACCTCGAAGATGACCAGGCCCTTGCGCAGGAAGTGGGCGGTCAGCTCCATCTCCACGGTGAACGTCCTGGCGGTCAGCTCGAGGCCCCGGAACGCCTGGCGGGTGAACACCTTGTAGCCGGTGTAGACGTCCGACAGGTAGCGGTTGAAGGCCACGTTGACCATCAGGTTGAGCAGCCGGTTGGCGACCCGGTGGGTGTAGTAGAGGCCGGCCGCGCTGCCCCGGAAGCGGCTGCCGTACACGACCTCGTAGTCGCCGTCCAGGATCGGCTCGATCAGGGCCGGCAGGTCGCGGGGGTCGTACTCCAGGTCGGCGTCCTGGATGCAGAGGATGTCGCCGGTGGCCGCCTCCAGCCCGGTCTTGACGGCCGCACCCTTGCCCCGGTTGGTCGGGTGCACGATCACCCGGACGTCGTCGCGGGGGAGCGGGTCGAGCAGGCTGCGGCCGGCGTCGGTGGAGCCGTCGTCGACGAAGATCAGCTCCGTCTCCAGGCCGAGGGCGTTGAAATCGACCTTGAGGAGGCGGTCGATGACCGTCGGGAGCGTCCGCAGCTCGTTGTAGAACGGGACGACCACCGACAGCTTCATGGACATCTCCTCCCCATTCGGCAGCAGCCGGCAAAGTACCACGTCGCGGCAGCCTTCAGGAGAGAGGGTCGTCGCCCACGAGAGGTCGCTTGAGCGTTCAGTCATCAACCAGCACCCGTAACCGCGAGCCCGTCGCCGGGCCCGCATCCAGGACCGCGGCCGCCTGGCCGGGGTCGACCACGGCGACCGCGACCCGCTCGTCGGCCACCCGCTTCCAGAACCTCGCCGGGTCGAGGTCGTTGACCAGCACCACCCCGGCCCCGGTGGCCAGGGGGGCGAGCAGCCCGGCGACCACGCCGTCGACGGTGAGCAGCCGCCGGCCCGACAGCAGCCGGTCGGCCTCGCCGAGGCCGGTGCGGGCGGCCAGGGCGGCCGTCCGCTCCAGCAGCCCGTCCATGGTCGTGCTCCCGCCGGCGGTGGTGAAGGCGTCGCCCGGCGGGTCGGCGGCGTCGTCGAACACGTCCCCCATGCTGGGGACAATTCCCGAGAAATTCCGTGCCCGGCCGAGGTCACGACCGGCCCGTCCGAGCGGATCGGCGGCGAGCGAAAGCAGCGCCATGTCGTCGGGGACGCGCACGTCGTCGAGGCGCTCCTCGTGGACCACGGCGGCCACCAGATCCGGGGGGACGGCCCGGTCGGGGTCGAGGGCCACGACACAGATCCCGGCACGCCAGCAGGCCGCCACCAGCACCGGGACCTGCCAATGGTCGGCGAGCACGCCGGCCCGGTCCCCAGGCCCGGCGCCGAGCTCGTCGACCAGCAGGTTGGCCGTCTTGGCGACCCAGTTGCCGAAAGTCCGGTACGACAACTCGACCCGCTGATCCCGGTGGTCGTCGTACCAGGTGATGAACGGCTTGTCGCCGTAGCGCCCGGTCTGGCGCTCGGCGGCGACGTTGAAGCTGTTGAATGTTGAATTACGACAACCTGGTTCGGAGTGCAAGGGCTGCTGGGGGATCGACATGGGGGCTAGTTATACCGCCGTCGAGGGAATTGCCGAAAAGCTGAGCGCGCCGCCACTGGTCCGAGCCGCGATCTACTGCCGCCGCAGCCGCCGCGGTGGGCGCAGCGTCGAGCGCCAGGAGGAGGATGGGCGGCGGATCGCCGCCGACAAGGGCTGGGAGGTCGTCGCGGTCTACCGCGAGTGGGCCTCGGCGAGTCCGTACGCCAAGAAGACCCGCAAGGAGTGGGACGCGCTGCTGGCGGCGGTCGAGGCCGGCCAGCTCGATGCGGTCATCGTGTGGATGGAGGACCGCACCACCCGGGACGTCGTGCAAGCCGGCGCGTTCGTGCAGGCGTGCCGCAAGGCCGGGCTGAAGCAGCTGGTGCTGCCGTCGTTCGACTACGACCTGACTGACCAACAGGCCGTGACCCGCTTCTACGGCGAGGTGCTGGGCGGTCAGCGGGAGGCGGCCCTGATCAGCAAGCGCAGCAAGCGCGCCCATCTGGAAGAGGCCCAGAACGGCAGGCGGCACTCGGGCGGCAAGCGAGCCTTCGGGGAGCGGGGCCGCAAGCGCGTCGAGGGTCCGGACGGCACCTGGCGGACCGTCCCGGCTGTCTCCGAAGCCCAGGCCGAGGCCGAGCGTGCGCTGATCGCTGAGGCGGCCCGCCGCATCCTTGCCGGGGACAGTCTGCGGGGCATCTGCCTGGACTGGAACGAGGCCGGCCACCAGGCGCCGCGCGGTGGGCGCTGGACGACCCAGACGCTCCGGCGGATGCTGCTCAGCCCCCGGCTGGCCGGGTTGCGCGAGCACCGCGGCCAGCTCTTTGAGGGCAGCTTCCTGGCCATCCTGGAGCGCGAGACCTGGCAGGTGGTCCGGGCCATCCTGACCGACCCGGCCCGCATGACCACGGCCGTGGGCGGGGCGGCCCGCCATCTGCTGACCGGCCGCATCTTCTGCGGAGCCTGCAAGGCCAAGCTGCGCACCACCCGGTACGGCCCCCATCGGGTGCTCTACTACCGTTGCCCGTCGCGCTCGGACGGCGGCCGGAACTGCGTGGCCCGCAAGGTCGAGGACGTGGACCGGCTGATCCTGCGGGCCATCTTCCGGGCGGTCGAGAACGGGGACGCCTCGAACCCAGCGGCGGCCGCGCGGCCGGCCGAGGACCCGTCTCGACCGCAGTATGAGGTCCTTGCCCGGCTCACGGCCGAGCTGGACGCCCTGGACGCCATGGTGGCCGAGGCGGAGCTGGCCGAGCGGCTGGGCGGCAAGCCGAGCCCGTCATCGGCCACCTTGCGCCACAAGGTGACCGAACGCGAAGCCGAGCGCGAGCGCCACCAGGTGGCTGTGAACCGTCTGACGGCTGGCCGGGTCGCGGCCAGCATCCCGCGCAACCTGCGGAGCATCTGGAAGGACCTGAGCCTGGACCGCCAGCGCGCCATCGTGGCCGCGCTGATCGACCGCATCGAGGTCCACCCCCAGGGCCAAGGTCCGTTCGACCCGGACACGATCAAGGTCAAGCGGCGCGGCTAGGTTCAGGGCAAGCCTGGACCGTCCGGCCTGGGTGCTAGCGTCCTGAGGGCAGAGCACGCCATGGCGGGCGTGGCATACGGAGCTGAGCGGGGAAGATGCGGGGAGACGTCGGATGGACGAGCAGGCGTGGGTTGAGCGCACCGCCGGCCAGCTCGCGGTGACGCTCGCTGATCCGTCGGTTCGGACCGAGTTGCTGACGCTCCTGGCCGGCGTCAAGGACGAACGGGAGCGGCAGCGGCGGCTGGAGGCAGCACGCCGCGAGCTTGCGGGCATGGAGGTCACCTGGCCGCTAGTGGAGCAGGAGCTCGAGGGACCCTAGCGCACTGTTCACTCAGGGCGGCGCCATTGGGTGCTCCAGCTGCGCTGATCGCTGGGGGGCGCATGCTAGGCTCTTCAAATCCCTAGGCCAAATTGCCTCGCCGTCCCGCGCAGGAGCCCGTCTGAACCGTGACCGACCGCAGGGCGACCACGTTTCCGGGATCCAGCGACCGATGGGCCAATCTCGAGGCGCTCGGCGGCGCCGCCGGCCGGCGGCCCACCAAGGCCGGTACGGACGGCGGGGACCGCCAGCCGGGCCGGATGAGCCCGCGGCGCCGCCGCAACCTGGTCCGCACCCTGGCCATCGTGGTCGTCGTGCTGCTGGTGCTGGCCGGGGCGGGCGCCCTGTACGGCTACCGCTACGCCGACCGCCTGGTCGCCAAGGGCAAGCGGCCGGTGGCCGGACTGTCCCCGGCCGGTCCCGGCGGGGCGATGAACATCCTGCTGGTCGGCTCGGACTCCCGGGACGGCCTGACCCGCCGGCAGCTCGGCCGGATCCAGACGGTCGAGGTGCCCGGGCGGCGCACCGACACGATCATGATCCTGCACGTCAGCCCGGACCGGCCCAAGCCGGTGATGGTCTCGCTGCCCCGGGACCTGCGGGCGACGATCGACGGGCGCACCAACAAGATCAACGCCGCCTTCGCCTTCGGCGGCCCCGACCTGCTGGTCAAGACGGTCGAGGAGACCACAGGGCTGGCCATCAACCATTACGCCGAGATCGACTTCGCCGGCTTCCTCGACGTGGTCAACGCCCTCGGCGGGGTCACCCTCTGCAACCGCAGCGGCCACCGGCTCGACGACCCGTACGCCAACCTGCACATGGACCCCGGGTGCCAGCACATGAACGGGGTCAAGGCCCTGGCCTTCGTGCGGGCCCGCCACGTCGACTCCGACTTCGGCCGCATCGGCCGCCAGCAGGAGTTCATGCGGGCGGTGATGGCCGAGGTGTCGCGCCGGGGGAACCTCACCGGCCTGCCCAAGCTGCTGGACGTGGCCGACATCGCCACCGACCACATCAAGACCGACCAGGGCCTTAGCACGGGCGCGGCCATCGGCCTGGCCCGGCGGCTCCGCGACGCCGGCCCGGCCTCGATCGACATGCGCGTCTACCCGAGCGTGGCCTCGCCGCCGCGCTGCGCCGGCTGCGCCGCCTTCGTCGACCCCCTGCCCGAGGCGGCCATCCTCATGCGGGCCCTGGCCCGCGACGACGCCACCCTGCCCCGGGTCGGCCTGCCCGGCGGCAAGGGGGTGTCGCTGGCCACCACCCCGGTCACGGTCCTGAACGGCAGCGGCGCCGCCGGCGCGGCCGCCCGGGCCGCCGGGGACCTGCGCCGCCTCGGGGTCCGGGTGGTCGGCACCGGCAACGCCGCCAGGCCCACCGGCCGGTCCTCGACCCTGGCCTACCCGCCGGACATGGCCGCCCAGGCGCGGCTGCTGCGGGCCGTGCTCGGCGGCGGCGTCACCCTGGTCAAGGCGGACGGTGGGACCAGCCTGGTCCTGACCGTCGGCTCGGAGTTCCGGCTCCGGTAGGCTCTCGGGGTCCAGCGCCACCGACCAAGGAGCGGAGCAGCGGCCATGCGCTTCCTCGTGACCGGCGGGGCCGGCTTCATCGGCTCCAACTACGTGCGCCACCTGCTCGCCACCGACCCCGAGGCGCAGGTGACCAACTTCGACAAGCTCACCTACGCCGGCAACCGGGCCAGCGTGGCCGACCTCGAGGGCGACCCCCGCTACCGCTTCACCCAGGGCGACATCTGCGACCCCGGCCAGGTCGCCGAGGCCATGGCCGGCCAGGACGTGGTGGTGAACTTCGCCGCCGAGACCCACGTCGACCGCTCGATCGTCGAGCCGCTGGAGGCGGTGCGGACCAACACCGTCGGGGTGGCGACCCTGGCCGAGGCGGCCCGACGGGCCGGGGTCGGGCGCTTCCTCCAGGTCGGCACGGACGAGGAGTACGGGACCATCGACGACGGGTCGTTCACCGAGGACGACCGGCTGGACCCGTCCTCGCCGTACTCGGCCGGCAAGGCCGGCGGGGCGCTGGTCGCCCTGGCCTATGCCGCCACCCACAAGCTCGACGTGGTCGTGACCCGCTGCACCAACAACTACGGGCCCTACCAGTTCCCGGAGAAGGTCATCCCGCTGTTCGTGACCAACCTGATGGACGGCCACAAGGTGCCGCTGTACGGCAGCGGCGGCAACATCCGCGACTGGCTGTATGTGACCGACCACTGCAGCGCCATCGACCTGGTGCTGCGGCGGGGCCAGGCCGGGGCCATTTACAACATTTGCGGCGGCAACGAGGTCACCAACCTGGAGCTGACCCGCCGGATCCTTGACGCCTTCGGGGCCGGAGAGGACCGGATCGAGTTCGTGGCCGACCGGCCGGGCCACGACTGGCGCTACTCGCTGGACGCCACCCGGGTGCGCGAGCTCGGCTGGGCCCCGGCCCACGACTTCGACCAGGGCCTGGCCGAGACGATCGCCTGGTACCGGGCGCACGAGGACTGGTGGCGGCCGATGAAGCCGGCGGGGGCGTCGCGGACCCTGGACCACGGCCGGTGAGGGTCCTCCTCACCGGGGCGGGGGGCCAGGTCGGGCGGGCCCTGGCCGGGGTCTTCGCCGACGCCAAGGAGCTGGTCGCCCTCGACCGCTCGGGGCTGGACATCACCAGCTGGCCCGCGGTGGCGTCCACGGTGGCCGAGCTGGAGCCGGACCTGGTGGTGAACGCGGCCGCCTGGACCGACGTGGACGGCTGCCAGGCCGACCCCGACCGGGCCTTCGCCGCCAACTGCCTCGGCCCCCGGCACCTGGCCCTGGCCTGCCGGGAGGTCGACGCCGAGCTGGTCCACCTGTCCACCGACTACGTGTTCTCCGGCCAGGGGGCCGAGGGCCGGCCCGACGGGTACGGCGAGTACGACCCGACCGCCCCGGCGAGCGTCTACGGCCGCTCCAAGCTGGCCGGGGAGCGGGCCGTGGGCGAGGTCTGGGACCGTGCCTTCATCGTCCGCACGGCCTGGGTGTACGGGCAGGGGGGCCGCCACTTCGTGGCCACCATCCTGCGCCTGGCCGCCGAGCGCGAGACCCTGGCGGTGGTCGACGACCAGGTCGGCAGCCCCACCTACGCGGCCGACCTGGCCGCCGGGATCCGCGACCTGGTGCGGACCGGCCAGCACGGCACCTGGCACCTGACCAACGCCGGCGCCTGCTCCTGGTTCGAGCTCGCCCGGGCCGTCCTGGCCGGCACCGGCCAGGACCCCGAGCGGGTGCGGCCGACGACCACGGCCGAGTTCCCCCGCCCGGCGCCCCGGCCGGCGTTCTCGGTCCTGGACAACCGCCTGGCCCGCCTGGCCGGGGTGCCGCCCCTGCGGCCCTGGCGCGACGCCCTCGGCGCCTACCTCGCCGCCACCACCGGCTAGGCCCGCTCAAGCCGCCACCCGGCGGCGCCGACCCTTCCAGGGAACGCCGTCGCCGCCGGGAGGTCGGGATGCCACGCAGCCGCCGGGTCCGCACGCTGGCCACGCTGGGGGTCCTGGCCGCCGCCCTGGGGCTGTCGACCGGACCGGCGGACCCGGCGGCGGTGGCCGCGCCCAGCAGCTTCACGATCGTCGGCGGCGGCTACGGCCACGGTATCGGCATGAGCCAGTACGGGGCCCACGGGATGGCCGTGCGCGGGGCCAGCGCCGGCCGGATCATCTCCTTCTACTACGGCGGGGCCCAGGCCCGGCCGGCCGCCCTGCCCGCCCTGGTCCGGGTCGGGCTGCTCCAGGCCAACCGCGACCCCAGCGCCGGCGGCCGCCTCGGGCGGTTCCTGGTCCGCGGGGTCGAGGTCCCGGGCAAGGGCGGCAGCGGGCGGTTCTCGGTGTCGGGGGTGACCCCGGGCGGGCGCACGGTCCGGCGCACCCTCAGCGGCCACGTGACCTGGTCGATCAAGCCCGAGTCGGGCGGCACCTCGGTGTTCGACCTGTCCCGGCGGCGGGTGTTCGGGCCGACCAGGGCCGGCACCGGGGTGGTGGTCCGCTACGAGACCGCCCTGCCCCCGGCCCGGCTGTCGCTGCCCCAGACCGGCCAGCAGCTGCGCTGGGGCCGCCTGGACGTCCACCTGGTCCGCGACGACCAGGGCGTGACCCGGCCCCGGGCCGTGGCCGTGCTGCCCTTCAACCGCTACCTGCGGGGGCTGGCCGAGATGCCGGGATCGTTCGCCAACGAGGCCCTTCGGGCCCAGGCGATCGCCGCCCGCAGCTACGCCCTGGTCGCCGTCCAGGGCCGGGGCCAGCACTCGGGCTACTCGGCCTGGGACGGCTGCGACTGCGCTCTGTACGCCTCGGTCCGTGACCAGCACTACGCCGGCTACGCCAAGGAGCAGGGCTACTACGGGTCGCGCTGGGTCGCGGCCGTCCGCGGCACCGGGTCGCTGGTGGTGCGCTACGGCAGCCGGGTCGTGCAGGCGTTCTACTCGTCGTCCTCGGGCGGGTTCACCTCCAGCAACTCCCAGTGGGGGAGCGCCCCCCTGCCGTGGTTCCCGGCCCGCGGCGACGACCCCTACGACCGGGGCGGCGGCGCCCACCCGAACCCGAACTTCCGCTGGCGCAAGACGGTCTCGGCGGCCGGGCTGGGGGCGCGGCTGGGCATCGGCACCGCGGTCTCGGTCCGCGAGACCAAGCTGCCGTCCTGGGGCGGCCGGGTGTCGCGGGTCGTGGTCGAGGGGGTCGACGGCGGCCGCCGCCGGACCGTGACCGTGAGCGGCACCTGGTTCCGGACGGCCTACGGTCTCAAGTCGACCAAGTTCCACATTTCCCCCTAGCCGACTTCAGATCCGGTTGGGATCAGCCGACCTCCAACCGGTACACCGCCGCTTCCTGGAGGATGCTCGTGCCGTTCCGGTCCCTGCGCTCGCTGGCCACCCGCACCCTGGCCGCCGGCGCCGCCTCGGCGCTCGCCCTGACCATGTTCAACGCCGCCCAGCCGTCACTTGGCGGCAGCCACAAGCTCCAGCCGGGCACGCTCAAGGACGTCCAGCTCACGCTCTCGACGGTGGGGGGTGTGGTGGCGGGCGCGGTCACTGGCGGGGCTGGCGGCGGGGCTGTGGACAACCCGGCGCGTCCGTCTTCCCGGTCGGCTACCCTCCCGGATGGGGGCCCGCGTACGGCGGCGGGCGGTGCGACCGGGCCACCCGGGAACCGGGCGGTCCAGGCTACCCCGGCGGTCGAGTCGGCGCCGGTGGCTGTGGGCAAGGCTCGCTTTGTCGGGTTCTCGTGGCCGGAGCGGGCTGCCGTGGGGACCGTCCGGATGCGGACGCGGACCCCGGCCGGCTGGTCGGGGTGGCGGGAGGTCGAGCAGGCCGCCGACGGGCCCGACGCCGCCAGCAAGGAGTACCGCCCGGGCCGGGCCTACAGCGACGGCCAGTGGCTGGACGCCGGCACGGCCGAGGTCCAGGTCCGGATCGACCCGCCGTCCGCCAAGGCCGGGTCCGGCGCCGGGGCCAACGCCGGGTCCGGAGCCGGGGCTCAGGCGGTGCCGTCGAATGGGGTGGAGGCGCACCTGATCACCCCGGACATGGCGCCGACGCCGGGGACGGAGCCGGCCAGGGCCGGGGTGGCGACGGCGGCGACCGTGCAGCCGCGGATCATCAGCCGGGCCGGCTGGGGGGCCGACGAGCGCATCCGCCGGAACTCGCCCGAGTACAGCGACACCGTCAAGGCCGCCTTCGTCCAC
>DASZON010000173.1:0-6547 GCA_035550755.1 Actinomycetota bacterium
GGCCAGCCCAGGTACTCGGCCAGGGCGCTGGGCACCAGGGAGGTGCGGGCGTCGGTCGACTCCGAGCCGCAGAGCACCACGTCCGGCTCGACCTGGCGGATCGCGGCCTGGAGGACCTGGGCGGTGTTGAAGGCGCAGGACCCGTGGAGGGCGTCGTCGTGGACGTGGACGGCGGCGTCCGGGCCCATGGACAGCGCCTTGCGCACCGTGGCCAGGGCCGACCCGGGGCCCATGCAGAGCACCACGACCTCGCCGCCCTGCTGCTCCTTGAGCCGCAGGGCCTCCTCGACGGCGTACTCGTCGACCGGGTTGAGGATCGTCTCGACCGACTCGCGGTCGAGCGTCTTGTCCGCCGGATCGAGCCGCTTCTCGGCGGCCGTGTCGGGCACGCGCTTGACGGTGACCAGGATCTTCAACGCTGCCTCCAGAGATGGCCGGTGGCCGGACCGCGTCCGGGCCGCCGACCATGATGCCGCAACGGGCCGACCTCGTGCGTTGCCTGTCCACACCCCCCTGGCCGGAAGATGCTCTAGGCTGCGGGCCCATGAGCCGCACCCTGCCACCGCCGGCCCTGCCCAACGCTCCTGGTGAGCTGCGCCAGGACCCGCTCACCGGCGGCTGGGTGGCGATCACGGTGGGTCGGGCGGCCCGGCCGGAGGCGTTCCTCGGCGACGTCGGCGCTCCCCGGGGGCCGCTCGGGTGCCCGTTCTGTCCAGGCAACGAGCACATGACCCCGCCCGAGGTCTGGGCCGACCGCGACCCCGGCACCGATCCCGACAAGCCCGGCTGGCACGTCCGGGTCGTCCCCAACAAGTTCCCCGCCTTCGCCGGGCCCCTCACCGCGGCGACCAGGAACGGGGGCCTCTACCGGTCGGCGCCGACGGCCGGGGTGCACGAGGTGGTCGTCCACAACCCGGACCACTGGGCGACCCTGGCCGACCTGCCGGAGCCGGCGGTTGCGCAGGTGACGGCCGCCTGGCGTGTACGGCTGGCCGCCCACCGCGACCAGGCCTTCGGAGCGGTGCTGGTGATCGTCAACCAGGGTCGCACCGCCGGGGCCTCCCTTGAGCACCCGCACAGCCAGGTGTTCGCCACCGCCGAGCGGCCCGACCGGGTCCAGGCCGAGCTGGACCGGCTGACCAGCGACGCCTGCGCCGCCTGCGCCATGGTGGCCGCCGAGCGCGACGGCCCCCGGCAGGTCGGGGCGACCGGCGACCTGCTGGTGCTCTGCCCGTGGGCGTCGGCGGCGCCGTTCGAGGCGCTGCTGCTGCCGGCCGATCATCGCCCCCGCTTCGACCTTGGCGGCACGGAGGACGACACCGCCATGGCCGCCGCCGTCGGCGACCTGCTGCGCCGCTTCCGCGGGGTGGCCGGGGACCACGCGCCGTACAACCTGGTCCTGCACTCGGCCCCGCCAGGGGTCGAGGACTTCCACTGGCACCTGCACCTGCTGCCCCGGCTGACCACCTACGGCGGGTTCGAGCTCGGCACCGGGGTGATCATCAACGTGGTCGACCCCGACCGCGCCGCCGAGGCCCTCCGCGCCGCTACCGGTTCCTGAAGGCCGCCTTGCCGGGGCCGTTGGCCACGAACGAGGCCATGCCCTCGGCCGCGTCCTCGGTGGCGAACAGCGACTGGAAGCCGTGGCGCTCCAGCAGCAGCCCGGCGTCGATGCCGACGTCCAGGCCGCCGTCGATGGCCTGCTTGGCGGCACGCAGGGCCAGCCCCGGCCCCTTGGCGTAGCCAGCCGCGGCCGCGCACGCCCGCTCGTAGACCTCACCGGACGGGTGGACCTCGTCGACCAGGCCCATGGCCTGGCACTCGGCCGCGCCGAAGAAGCGGCCCGAGTAGATCATCGCCTTCGCCCTGGCCGGGCCGACCAGCCGGGGCAGCCGCTGGGTGCCGCCGGCCCCGGGGATGACGCCGAGGAGGATCTCGGGCTGGCCGAACCTGGCGTCCTCGGCCGCGAACCGGAAGTCGGCCGTCAGGGCCAGCTCGCAGCCGCCGCCCAGGGCGTAGCCGGTGACGGCGGCGATGACCACCTTGGGGATGCGGGCCATGGCGGTGAAGGCCGCCTGGAGCTCTGCCGCCCTGGCCGACATCTCGGCGAAGGTGCGGCCGTTCATCTCCTTGATGTCGGCCCCGGCGGCGAACACCTTCTCGCCGCCCCACAGGACGACCGCGCCGACGCGCTCGTCCTGGCCGGCCTCCCCCGCCGCCGCCCGCAGCTCGTCCTGGACCTGCGCGTTGAGCGCGTTCACGGGCGGCCGGTCGAGCCGGATGGTCCCGACCCGGCTGGCCTCGTCGACCTCCAGACGTACGAACTCACCCACCAGCGGTCCCTCCCGGCTGTTCGGCAGCGGCGGTCGGATTGTATGTGCGGCCACGACCCCGGCGGTGCCGGGTCAGCCGAGCCGGACCGTCAGCCGCTGGTCGTGGGCGTCGAGGATGAAGTGGGCCGACGCCCGGGCCCGGTAGAGGCGGAGGGCCGCCGGGGCGGTCACGTCGGCGACCCCCCACACCCCGGCGTCCCCGGCTTCGGCCCGGCGCGAGAAGATCGCGATCCCCTCCTCGCGATCGGCTCCGTCGAGCTCCCCGGCCAGCGCCTCGACGTAGACGGCCTGCCCGTTGCCCGCGGGGACGGTGGAGTCGAAGATGACGATGCCCACCTCCGGACGGACGGCCAGGTTGCGCGAGTGGCGGGCCCCGGGCCGCGACACCCAGTACAGGTCCGTGTAGCCGTCGTGGGCGTACCACACCGGTGACGCCCAGGGGCGGCCGTCGCCGTCGGCGGTGGCCAGGGTCATGTACCGGTTGGCGTCGATGATCTCCCTGGCCGCGGCGGCCGGGTCGCGCCCCCCGCGGGCGAGGCTGTCCTGGTCCATCGCCACCTCCACCGGTCGGCTGACTCCCGCTGGGCACCCTACGGGCCTGGTGCGGGCCACGCCAGCCGACGCCGTCTGCCGCTCGTGGGGCGTCCGTCATGGTCCGGGCCGACCAGCGCCGCTCAGCGGCGGGCCAGGGCGCCGGTGGCGGCCAGGCGGGCGGCCCGTCCGTCCTGGCGGGCGCTGGCGCGGCCGACGACCCGGAGGGCGAGCAGGCCGCAGAGCACGGTCAGCAGGTCGGCCAGGACCTGCATGCCCGCCGAGGCCTGGAAGCGGTCGAGCTGGTCGGGCAGCAGGCCGAGGAGCATGAGGTCGGCGGCGGCATGGACGGCGTCGGTGGTGATGCTGCGGACCAGGACCGAGGCCACGAAGGCCAGCCACCACCAGCCGAGCAGCTCGGCCACCGGGCGCCCGCGCCAGGTCGCGGCCAGTTCGGGCGGCAGGTCGGGATCGCTGGCCCGCCAGACGTCATTCATGACCTGCTTGGGGCGGAACAGGCTGAACACCGGGAGCAGCCAGGCGCCCACCGCCCACCAGGGGCGGAAGCGCAGGCGCCGGGCCCCGAGGGCGGGGAGGTTGAGGTAGGCGCGGCGGGACCAGGCCAGCCAGAGGGCGGCCGTGACCAGGAACCAGGCGGCCTGGACGGCTCCGATCCACAGGTAGAGGTTCCCGGAGGCCCGGTCGCCGAACAGGGCCACGGCGGCCTGGGTGTCGGCGAGGTTGACGGCGGCGCTGGTCACGGCGAGGAGGACGGAGAGCCAGAGGGCCCGCCGGACCCGGCGGGCGGGTCGCCGGAGCGGCAGGTAGCCCTCCAGGGCCGTGGGGCTGTGGACAACCGGCGCCGCGTCGCGTCGGGCCGGGCTACCCTCCCAGTTCGGGGGCCCCGGAATCGGCGGGTGAGGGTCGGTCACGCCCGGGGCCAGGGTCCAGGGCTGGGGCTCCCGCGGGCCCGGGGTCGGGGGGCGGCGTGGGCGCGAGCTTCGATCCGGCAGGAGGGCTTCGCGGGCGGCCGTGATCAGCGCGCGGCATGTCGGGAACCGGTCTTCGGGTGATTTGGCCAGGGCGCGGGTGACGACCTCGTCGATCGACTCGGGCAGGTCGGGGCGGAGGGTGGTGACCCGGGGTGGGGCGGATTCGAGGTGGGCGAGGAGGACGGCCTCGCCGGAGCCGTCGGGGAACGGGGGGCTGCCGGTGAGGCACTCGTAGAGGACGCAACCGAGAGCGTAGCCGTCGCTGCGGCCGTCGACCGGCCGGCCCGCGGCCTGTTCGGGGGCGGCGTATCTCGGTGTGCCGAGGAACCAGTTGCCGCCGCCGATCGAGCGGTCGTCGCTGTCCGACCTGGCCAGGCCGAAGTCGACCAGGTAGACGTGCTCGGGGTCGCCGTCGAGGACCGGCGGGGCGAGCAGGATGTTGCCGGGCTTGACGTCGCGGTGGACCAGCCCGCGGGCGTGGGCGGCGTCCAGGGCCCTGGCCACCTGGTCGAGGATGGCGAGGGCGCGGGCAGGCTCGAGACGGCCCTCGCTCTCGAGCACGCGCCGCAGGTCGGAGGCGTGGACGTAGCGCATGGCGAGGTACAGCAGGCCCCGGTCCTCGCCGGCCCGGTAGATGGGGACGATGTTGGGGTGGTCGATGGCGGCGGCGACCCGCATCTCCCGGAGGAACCGGGCGCGGAAGTCCGGGTCACCGGCCAGGGCCGGCGGGAGCAGCTTGAGCGCCACGGGGCGGCCCCCGAGGCCGGTCTCCTCGGCCCGGTAGACCACGCCCATGCCGCCGCTGCCGGCCTCCTCCACGATCCGGTAGCCGGCCACCTCGGTCCCCACGGCGGGGTCGGGGCTCATCGACACCTCCAGCGCACGCGACCACGCCAGCGACCCGACTACCCGTCAAGCCGGCCCGGCAACCCCCGGCCGGACCGGGCCGGCGCTGCGGGCCACGGCCCCGGCCAGCCGGGTCGGGACCAGGCCGGGCGGGACTGGAAGCCCGGGGTCGGGCAGGGAGCCGGCGGCCAGGACCTCCAGCTGCGCCGGGGTCAACCCGCCCAACGACCCGTCGGCCCCAGCCGCTGCATCGCCCCGGGTCCGGTCGGCCCCGCCCGCGGCATCGCCCCCGGTGCCGGTGGTGTCGTGCAGGTGGCGCTTGGCGACCGGGCCGCCGTTGACGGCGTCGACCAGGGCGTCGAAGGTGACCTCGTCCGGGCCGGCCACCGCCCAGGTGGCGGCCAGCTCGACGGCGTCGTCGGCGGCGGCGATGGCCGCGGCCACGTCCCCGACCCACACCGGCGCCACCGGCTGGCGCCCGTCCCCCGGAACCGGGACCGGCGCCGCTCCGCCGAGCAGGGCGACCAGCCGGCCACCGGGGCCCAGCACGTGGGTGCAGCGCAGGATGGCGTGCTCCAGCCCGGACCCGGTCACCATCCGCTCCACCTCCGCCTTGGCGGCCAGGTGCGGGTTGGCCTCGGCGGCGCCGGGCGACCCCACCGCCGCCGGGGAGCAGACGACCACCCGGCGGACCCCGGCGGCGCGGGCCCCCTCCAGGAGCACCCGGGCCGGGTCGACCACCGACGCGTACGGGTCCTCGCCTGGGCGGGTCCAGAGCCCGCCGGTCAGCGAGCAGGCCGTGAAGACCCCCTCCAGGGCCGCCCGCATCCCGTCGGGATCGGTCGCGTCAAGGACCGCCACCTTGGCCCCGAGGCGGCGCAACGGCCCCACCTGGCCCGGGTCGCGGACGACCGCCCGGACGTGCTCGACGCCCTGGCGCAGGAGCGCGGCCACCGCCGCCCGGCCGACCAGGCCGCCGGCGCCCGTCACCAGGATCGCCACTCAAGCCCTCCCCGTGTCCGCTCGACATGGTCTACTGTAAGCAACGACCGGGTCTGCCCGAGTGTCCGATAGGGCGCGTCGCTGCGGCTCGGTCGCGCTATGTCCGCTCGTACTGGCCAAGGAGCCCGGCGTGATCAAGCAGACCCCGGTGAAGGGCAGCGACAAGGTCAAGGTCAACTTCGTCATCCCCAAGGAGTCGGCGGCCGGCAAGGTGTCGGTGGTCGGCGACTTCAACGGGTGGGACCCGTTCGTCCACCCGCTCAAGCCACGCAGCAACGGCACCAGGAGCGTCACCGTGACCCTCCCCGTGTCCCAGCGCTTCGCCTTCAAGTACCTGGACGAGAACGGCCAGTGGCTCGACGACGACGCGGCCGCGGAGTACGTCGACAACGGCATCGGCGGCGTCAACAGCGTGGTGCACACCTAGAAGCAGAGCATCAGCCGAGCCTGACCGGGCCGCCCAGGGATCGCTAGAACCTGGGCGGCTCGGTGTACTCGCCCCAGACCTGCTTGAGGGCGTCGGACATCTCGCCGAGGGTGACCTCGGCCCGGGCCGCGTCGACCAGCAGGGGGATGAGGTTGTCGTCGGTCCCGGCCGCCGCCCGCAGGGCCGCCATGGCGGCGTCGACCTCGCCTTGGTCGCGGGCGGCGCGGCGGCGGGCCAGCTCGGCCCGCTGCTCGCGCTCCACCTCGGCCGAGATGCGCAGGATCTCCAGGGGCTCGTCGTCGTCGGTGACGTACTTGTTGACCCCGACGATCACCTTCTCGCCCTTCTCCAGCTGCTGCTGGTAGCGGAAGGCGGCGTCGGCCATCTGCTGCTGGAACCAGCCCTGCTCGATCCCG
>DASZON010000174.1:0-32914 GCA_035550755.1 Actinomycetota bacterium
GAGCACGATCTGCCCGGTCTGGAGGACGTAGCCCCGGTCGGCGATCGACAGGGCCATGTTGGCGTTCTGCTCGACCACGAAGATGGTCGTGCCGAGCTTGTTGATGTCCTGGATGATCTGGAACACCTGGTCGACCAGGACCGGCGCCAGCCCCATCGAGGGCTCGTCCATGAGCAGCACCTTGGGGTCGGCCATCAGGGCCCGGCTCATCGCCACCATCTGCTGCTCGCCGCCCGAGAGGGTCCCCGCCTTCTGGGTCAGCCGCTCCCTGACCCGCGGGAACAGCTCCAGCACCCGGTCGAGGTCCTCGCGGACCTTGTCCCGATCGGTGCGCAGGTAGCTGCCCAGCTCCAGGTTCTCGCGCACGGTCATGCGGCTGAACAGCCGGCGGTTCTCGGGGACCATGGTGACCCCGCGGCCGACGATCTCGGTGGTGGTGTGGCCGCTGATCGGCTCGCCGTCGAACAGCACCTCGCCCTCGCTTGGCGTCACCATCCCCAGGATCGTCTTCAGGGTGGTCGACTTGCCGCTGGCGTTGCCGCCGAGCAGGCAGACGATCTCACCCGGCCGGATCTCCACGTTGACCTCGCGCAGCACCGCGATCAGGCCGTAGTGGGTGCTGACGTTGCGCAGCTCCAGCACCGGCTTCCCGTCGACGCTCACCCGGCGGCCTCCTCCGCGGCCCGTTTGCCCAGGTAGGCCTCGATGACCCGTTCGTCGTTGGCCACCTCGTCGTAGGTCCCGTCGGCGATCTTGCGCCCGTAGTCGAGCGCCACCACCCGGTCCGACACCCCCTTGACCAGGCGCATGTCGTGCTCGACGACCACGATCGTGAAGCCCCGCTCGTCCCGGAGCTTGCCGATCAGGGAGGTCATCTCCTGGGTCTCCTTGGGGTTCATGCCCGCGGTCGGCTCGTCGAGGAGGATGAGCTTGGGCTTGGTGGCCATCGCCCTGGCGATCTCCAGCCGCCGCCGGTTGGCGTACGACAGCACGAACGCCGGCTGGTCCTCCCGGTAGCCGGCCAGCCGGGTCCCGAAGAACGACAGCGCCGACCGCGACTCCTCCAGCACCCGCCGCTCCTCGGCCCGGGTCCGGGGCAGCCGCAGCACCGCCCCCAGCACCCCGGAGCGGGTCCGGCAGTGCTGGCCGACCATGGTGTTCTCCAGCACGGTCATGTCGGGGAACAGCCGCACCGTCTGGAACGTCCGGGCGATGCCGTGGGCGCAGATCTGGTTGGGCGGGAGCCCCACCAGGTCGTGGCCGTCGAAGGTGATCGAGCCCTCGTCGGGCACGTACAGGCCGGTGACCACGTTGAACAGGGTGGTCTTGCCGGCGCCGTTGGGCCCGATGACGCTGAGGATCTCGCCTGCCTCGACGTCCACGTCGACCCCGTCGACGGCGTTCAGGCCGCCGAAGCGCCGGACCAGCCCGCGGACCTCGAGCAGGCTCACGAGGCCCCGCCTCCGCCCACGGTGATCGCCGAGGCCGATTCGGCCTCCTCCTGCTTGAGCCACTGGTCCTGGGCCGTCTCCTCCTCCTGGAGCTCGCGCATGCGGCGGACGTTGGGGACCAGGCCCTGTGGCCGCAGGACCATGATCATGATCAGGGCCGCCCCGTAGATCAGCAGGCGGTACTCCTCGAACTCGTCCAGCAGCCCGGGGAGGCCGATCAGCAGCAGGGTCCCGACGACCACGCCGGGGATGCTGCCCATCCCGCCGAGGATGACGATGGCCAGGACGGTGATCGACACCAGGATGGTGAAGCTGCCCGACGCGATCGAGCCGATCTGGACGGCGAACAGGGTGCCCGACAGGCACCCCACCGCCGCGCCCATGGCGAAGGCCAGCAGCTTGTACTTGGTCGTGCTCACGCCCATCGCCTCGGCGGCCAGCTCGTCCTCGCGCATGGCGCTCCAGGCGCGCCCGACCCGGGAGTTGGCCAGCCGCAGGGAGACGAAGATGGCCAGGACACAGAACACCAGGACCAGGTAGAAGAACGGCTGCGGGTCGCGGAAGCCGAAGCCGCCGATGGCCGCGTCGGTGACGTCCCGCAGCCCCTGGGGACCGCCGGTGAACTCCTGCAGCCAGGACGACTGGACCAGGACCCGGGCGATCTCCCCGAAGCCGAGGGTGACGATGGCCAGGTAGTCGCCCCGCAGGCGCAGCACCGGGGCGCCGATCAGCACCCCGACCATGGCCGTGACCGCGATCACCAGCGGCACGGCCAGGTAGAAGTTGAGGTGGAGCACGAACGCCGGCGCGACCAGGTCGCCGATCGAGGTGACCCGGTTGGCCCCGGTGAACAGGGCCGTCAGGTAGGCGCCGGTGGCGAAGAAGGCGACGTAGCCCAGGTCGAGCAGGCCGGCGTAGCCGACCACGATGTTCAGGCCCAGCCCCATCAGCAGGAACACGCCCACCTGGCCGAGCACCTGGGAGAGGGTCGAGCCGATGAGCTGGGGCAGCACGAGCAGGGCGGCGGCGATCACCAGGGCGATGATGGCGTTGACCACCCGGCGGCGCTCCGGCGGCAGCGGGTCCAGCCGTTTGTGGACCGCCGCCGAGCCCCGGGTCGACCACAGCACGGTCAGGCCGGCCGAGACCGCGAACACGAGCAGCGCCCCCGGGATGGTCAGGCCGAGCAGGATCGGGCTGTACAGCCACCTGGTGTCCAGCCCGAGCTCGAACAGCAGCGGCGGGAAGATGCGCTGGAGCAGGGCGAAGGTCAGGGTCGTGGCCAGCCCGATCCCGACCGGCTGGGCGATGCGGGCGGGGAGCAGGCGGAACCCGCCGCCGAGGAGGCCGAGCACGGCCCCGTACAGCACCAGCAGCACCAGGCCCACCGGCACGCCGCGCCCGAAGGTGAGGATGTTCAGCAGCTCCGGCGACACCTGGATGAAGATGCGGCGCACCGCGCCCTCGGGCAGGAGCTCGACCAGGGCGACGCCGGCCGCGGTGACCCCGCCCACGATGGCCCCGCTGAGCAGCCCGGCGGTGACGGCACCCCGCGGCGCGAGTGCCTCGCGCTGGCCGCCGACCACCCGCGGCCTGGTGGCCAGGTAGCCGCTCAGCAGCGGCGGCAGGGCGATCAGCAGGTTGCCAAGGGTGAGGAAGCTGCCGATGAGGTTGCGGCTGTCGAACTTCTCGACCATCCCGGTCAGGGCCACGTAGACGAGCGCGGCGCCGCCGATCAGGCCGGCCCTGACCGCCTGGCGGGTCAGCTGGGACCCGGGCACGGCGCCCTATCCCCTCTCCGGCTCGCCCGACCCGAAGATGCCCCCCGGCCGGAAGATCAGCACCAGGACCAGGATGGAGAACGCGACCACGTCCCGGAGCTGGTTGGGGGCGGGCACGTGGAAGCCGGACAGCAGCAGGACCGGCGCCACCGACTCCACCACCCCGAGGATCAGCGCGCCCACGGCCGCCCCGGTGACGCTGCCGATGCCCCCGAGGACCGCCGCGGTGAACGCCTTGATGCCGGGGATGAAGCCCATGTTGTACTGGACCAGGCCGAACACCAGGGCGAACATCACCCCGGCGACGCCGGCCAGGAACCCGCCGACGGCGAAGGTGGTCACGATCACCCGGTTGACGTTGATCCCCATCAGGCTGGCGATCTCCTTGTCCTCGGCGACCGCCCGCATGGCCTTGCCGGTCCGGGTCCGGGTGATGAACCAGGTGAGGGCGGCCATCATGACGGCGGCGGTCACGATGGTCACGACCAGGACCTTGGCGATGGGGATGCCGAGGATCTTCCACTCGCCGTCCAGGGCGGCGATGTCCGGGTAGCCCTTGGAGTTCGACCCGAACAAGCTCGCCGCCGAGTACTGCAGGAACAGCGATGCGCCGATGGCGGTGATCAGCGGGACCAGGCGGGGGGCGTTGCGCAGGGGGCGGTAGGCGACCCGCTCCAGGAGCACGGCCACGGCCATGGAGGCGATGGTCGCCGTCACCAGCAGGATGAGGATGCTCAGGACCGGGTTGCGGTCGAGCATGCCCGCCGAGTCCAGCGACTCGGCGACGTAGAAGGAGGCGAACGCCCCCATCATGAACACTTCGCCGTGGGCGAAGTTGATCATCAGCAGGATCCCGTAGACCAGGCTGTAGCCGAGCGCGATGAGCGCGTAGATGCTCCCGAGGGCGATGCCGGCGATCAGGAAGTCCCGCCAGCCGGCGGCGCTGATCCGGCCCTCCTGCAGGGTCAGGGTCTTGAAGGAGCCGAGCACGACGCCCACGGTGATGAAGATGCCGAGGGCGACCAGGATGATGCGGCGGACCGGGACCCGCTCGGCCAGGACGGCCGTCCACGGCCGGGACGAGGTGCCGGTCTCCTCGTCACCACTTGGTCGCGTCTGGGTCGTCATCGCCACCCCCGGTCCGGGTCGCCGCCGGACACCGCTAGATGCCGCCGAACATCGTGTAGGCGCCGACCGTCAGGTCGGCCTTCCAGCTCGTCCGCTCCAGGTCGGTCCTGGTGAAGCGGACGTTGCCGGGCTGCTGGCCGACCGTGATCCGGTAGGCGTCCCGCTCCGGCACGGTCAGCGAGAACGAGAACACGCAGTCGTCGTCAGGGCCGCGCAGGAGCCCCTTGCGCAGGGTCCCACCCTGGAGCGGGACGCTGCCCAGCTCGGCCGCGCTCGCCTCGTCCTTCACCACCACCATCGTGCCCGCCTGGATGTTCGGGTAGCCGGCCTCCGCTCCCTTGCAGGGGCCGCCGAAGTTCCGGTTGGGGAATTCGCCGTGCACGATGTAGGTCCCTTCCAGCCGATGGGTCGGCGCGGCCGCCTCCTGGTGGCAGCCGGCGGCAACCACCACGAGCGCAATCAGGAGGACGGCCGTGGCTGACGGGCCGCGACCCGCCAGCCACGACATCGCGATGCGGCGGAGGGTGGTCACGGGCGCTCCCCGCCGCATCGTCCTGCCTCCTACGAAGAGGCCTCCTCGAGGGTCTTGGTCTCGGTGAACACGGGCTTGGGGTTCTCCGTGCCGCCCTCGATCGGCCAGTCCGGCACCTTGTAGACGGCGATCGACGCCTGGGTGGCGCAGTCGCCGAGCGGGATGCAGGTGAGCGTCCCGCTGAGGCCGTTGTAGTTGCTGGTCTTGAAGATCTCGTCCTTCAGCTTGGTGCGCGGGATGGTCAGCGTCCCGCCGTCGTCGGTGGCCGACTTCTTGAGGGCCTCGGCCAGGATGTTGAAGGCGTCGTAGGCGTGGGCGTTGAACACCGAGATCGGCCGCTCACCGAACTGCTGCTGGTAGGCGGGCAGGAACTGCTGGCCGTAGAAGGCGTTCTTGGTCGTCTGGGCGGTGATGTCGGGCGAGGAGGACCAGGTCCCGTAGGTGTCCTTGCCGCCGACCTTCACGTACTCGGGCGCCGCGCAGCCGTCCGAGCCGGCCAGGGCGGTCTTGCTCAGGCCCGCGATCGCCGAGGCCTGCTTGACGATCAGGGCGCAGGCCGGGTTGAAGTCGGGGTAGTACAGGAAGTCGGGCTTGTTCTGGGCGATGCTGTTCAGCACCGGCTTGAAGTCGCGATCGCTCGACTGGATGGCCTCGTTGTTGGTGATCTTGCCACCCAGCTTCTCGAAGACGTCGCGGAACACGGCCGCCAGGCCGTCGGCGTACGGGCTCTCGTCGTGGATCGTGGCCGCCGTCTTGGCCCCGAGCTTGTTGTAGGCGAAGTCGGCCACGACCGCGCCCTGGATCTTGTCGTTGTGGGCGGTGCGCAGGTAGAAGGGCTGGTGCTGGCCCTCGGCGGTCAGCGCCGGGCCGGTGTTGGACGGCGAGATGAGCAGGATGCCCTTCTTGGAGAAGATCGTGTCGGCCACCCCGAGGGCCGCGCTCGAGCAGCTGGTCCCGATCACCGACAGGATCTTGGGGTCGGCGGCCAGCTTGGTCGCCCCGGACTGCCCACCCTCCTTGGAGCAGGTCTCGTCGCCGTTGACCAGCTCGACGTTGTGGCCCATGAGCTGGCCGGGCTTGCCGTCCAGCTTGCCGTCGAGGTAGTCGACGGCCAGGACCACGCCCCGCTGGCTGTCGACGCCGAGGCTCCGGTTGTCACCGGTGATCGACAGCAGGGTCCCGATCTTGATCGGCTCGCCTGACCCAACCGTCAGACAGCCGAACTGGTCGGCGGTGCAATCGGCGGCAGCGGCGCCGCCACCGCCCTCGTCCTTGTTGGCACAGCCGGCGGCCATCAGCATCAGCGCGCCGAGAACGGCCACACAGGCCACCCACCTTGGCCTACTCATCGCTACTCGCTCCTCCTCAACGTGCATCCCGGACGGGAGGCTCTCCGAGGCGTAGATAATCACAAACCCAGTCCGCACACTAGGACAGCCGGGAACGGGAGGCCGAGGCGATGGACGACGGGAAGGACCGCCGGCCGCTGCTGCTGGGCGCCGCCGACGTCGCCAAGGTGTTCGACCTCGGCACCGCCCTGGCGTCCCAGCGGGAGGCGTTCACCCGGCTCGGCCGGGGCGAGGCCGACCAGCCGGCCCGCCTGCACCTCCCGGTGCCCCAGGACGACTCCCTGGCCTTCTGCTACGCCGCCCGCCTCGGCCCGGGCAGCGGCGCGGTGAGCAAGTTCGGCAGCGTCAACCCGGGCAACGCCGCCGCCGGCCGGCCGGTGGTCAGCGCGACCGTGCTGGTGCTCGACCCCGACGACGGCCGGCTGGTGGCGATCGTCGAGGGCACCACCCTGACGGCGCTGCGGACCTCGGCCGCCAGCGCCCTGGCGGCCGAGCTGCTGGCCCGGCCCGGTGCGGCCACGGCGGCCGTGCTCGGCCCGGGCGTGCAGGGCCACGGGCACGTCCGTGCCCTGGCCCACGCCCTCCCCCTTCGTGAGGTCCGGCTCTGGGGCCGCGACCGCGGCGCCGCCGAGCGGGCCGCGGCCGCCCTCGACGCCGAGGTGGGGCCCCGGGTGCTGGCCACGGCGACGGTCGCCGAGGCGGTGGCCGGCGCCGACGTCGTCGCCACCTGCACCGCCAGCCCCGACCCGCTGGTCGAGGCCGAGCAGCTCGCCCCCGGGGCCACGGTCATCAGCATCGGCTCGATCACCCCCGACCGCAGCGAGGTCGGTCTGGGTGTGCTGGCCGCGGCGGCGACGGTGGTGGTCGACCATCCCCCGGCGGCCCTGGAGCACGCCGGCCCGGTCATCCAGGCCCTGGCCGCGGGCCTGCTGGACCAGGCCGACCTGGTCGGGCTGGGCGAGGTCGCCGCCGGCCGCCACCCCGGCCGCCGGGGCCCCGGCGACCTGGTCTTCTACAACAGCCTCGGTCTCGGCGTGCAGGATGCCGCCGCGGCCTGGGCGATCCTGCACCGGGCCCAGGACCTGGGCGTCGGCCAGCGGGTCGCGCTGTGACCTCGGCGGGCGGGCTCCCCAGGCGGGCCGCTGTGGTGGTGGTCGGCGGCGGCGTGATGGGCGCCAGCATCGCCTTCCACCTGGCCGAGGCCGGCGTCGGCGACGTGCTGCTGATCGAGCGGGACGAGCTGGCCTCCGGCTCCACCAGCAAGGCCGCCGGCGGGGTGCGGGCCCAGTTCTCCGACCCCCTCAACATCCAGCTCGGGGCCCGCAGCCTGGAGGCGTTCGCGGCCTTCGGCACCCGGCCCGGCCACGAGATCGACTTCCGCCGGGTCGGCTACCTGTTCCTGCTCAGCCGGCCCGAGGACGTGGCGACCTTCGAACGCAGCATCGAGCTCCAGCATCAGCTGGGTGTGCCCAGCCGCCTGCTCGACCCGGCCGAGGCCGGGCGGCTGTCGCCGCCGGTCGACACCGACGGCCTGCTCGCGGCCGCCTTCTCACCCGACGACGGCCTGGCCACCCCCGAGGCGGTGGTCCAGGGCTACGCCGCCGGGGCCCGCCGCCACGGCGCCCGCATCGAGACCGGCTGCGAGCTGCTCGAGGTCCGCCTGGCCGGCGAGGAGATCGCCGCCGTGGTCACCACCAGGGGCGAGGTCGAGACACCGGCCGTGATCTGCGCCGCCGGCGCCTGGTCGGCCCGGGTCGGCGAGCTGGTCGGGGTCGAGCTGCCCGTGACCCCGTCGCGCCGCCAGGTCCTGCTCACCGAGGCGGTGCCCGACCTGCCCGAGCGGCTGCCGATGACCATCGACCTGACCACCAGCTTCTACTTCCACCGGGAGGGGCCGGGGCTGCTCATGGGCATGTCGCTGGACGACGAGCCGCCCGGCTTCAACCTCGACCGCGACGACACCTGGATCCCCCGGCTGGCCGAGGCGGTCGCCGTGCGGGCGCCGACGCTCGCCGACGTCGGCGTGGCCGGTGGCTGGGCCGGCCTCTACGAGGTCACCCCCGACCACAACGCGCTCATCGGCGAGGCCGCCCGGCCGGCCCGGTTCCTGTACGCCACCGGCTTCTCCGGCCACGGCTTCCTCCAGGGCCCGGCCGTCGGCGAGGTCGTCCGCGACCTCTTCCTCGGCCGCCCACCGCCGATCGACGTCACCCCCCTGACCGTCGACCGCTTCCATCTGGGAAGGGATCGGTACGAACGCAACATTGTCTGACCCTCGTCCCGGACCCGGGCCATGGCCCGGGGGGCGTGCCGGCCGACCCCTTGGCTGCGGCCCGGGCGGCGGGGTGCCTGGGTGACCCTCTAGCCGTGGCCCTGCCGGGATCCTCGGGCGTGCGGCTGAGCGGACGCGACCGGGCCCTGCTGGCCGGCGACGACGGGCCGGCCGCCCAGCTCGCCATGCGGATCGTCGTCGAGCTGGCCAGGGTGACGGGTGCGTCCGAGCTGCTCGACGTCGGCTCGGCCCACGTCGACGGCTGCCTGTTCCACGGCCAGGCCGGGCTGGACTTCGCCGAGCGCCTGCGCGCCGGGGGCGCGGTCGTCCGCATCCCGACGACCCTCAACGTCTCCTCCCTGGACCTGCTCCACCCCGACCGGTACCGGGGCGACCCGGACACGGCCAGGGATGCCCGGCGGCTGATGGACGCCTATGTGGCGATGGGCTGCCGCCCGACCTGGACCTGCGCGCCCTACCAGCTGCCCGAGCGGCCCGGCTTCGGCGAGCACGTCGCCTGGGCCGAGTCGAACGCGATCGTCTTCGCCAACTCCGTCCTGGGCGCCCGGACCGCCCGCTACGGCGACTTCATCGACATCTGCGCGGCCATCACCGGCCGGGTCCCCGACGCCGGCCTGCACCGCACCGAGCGGCGCCGGGGCCAGGTGATCTTCGACGTCCGCGAGCTGCCGGACCGGCTGGTCGCCGAGGACGTCCTCTACCCGCTCCTCGGCCTCGTCGTCGGGGCCGAGACCGGCCACCTGGTCCCGGTGGTCGACGGTCTGCCGCCCGGCGTGGGCGAGGACCGGCTCAAGGCGCTCGGCGCCGCCGCCGCCTCCTCGGGCGAGGTCGCCCTGGTCCACGTGGTCGGCTCCACCCCGGAGGCGCCGACCCTGGCCGAGGCCCTCCACCACCGGCGACCCGACAAGGTGGTCGCGGTGACGGCGGCGATGGTCCGGGCCGCCCGCGACCAGCTCACCACCGCCGGGCCCGGGCCGCACCGCCTGGCCGGCGTCAACCTCGGCGCCCCCCACTTCTCGGTGGCCGAGCTCGGCGAGCTGGTGGCCCTGCTGGCCGGCCGGTCCGTCCACCCGGAGGTGGAGTGCTACGTCAACACCGGCCGCCACGTGCTGGCCAGGATCGACGCCCTCGGCTGGCGGGCCGCGCTGGAGGCGGCCGGGGTCCGGCTGGTCGTCGACACCTGCACCTACATCACCTCGATCCTGGAGCACACCAGCGGGGTGGTGATGACCAGCTCGGCCAAGTGGGCCTGGTATGCGCCCGGGAACCTCGGCGTCCGGGTGGTGTTCGGCAGCCTGCGGGAGTGTGTCGAGTCGGCCGTCGAGGGGAGGGTGGTCCACGTTGGCGCGCTCTGGGAACCGCGTTGAGCTCCGGGGGCGGGCCCTGCTGGCCGGGGAGGCGGCCGGGCCGGCGCTCGTGCTGGAGGCGCCGCTGAGCCTGTGGGGCGGGCTGGACCCGCACAGCGGCCGGCTCTGCGACCATCACCATCCCCAGCTCGGAGCGACCATCGCCGGCCACATCCTGGTGATGCCGTCCGGCCGGGGCTCGAGCTCCAGCTCCAGCGTCCTCGCCGAGGCGATCCGCCTCGGCACCGCCCCAGCCGCCATCCTGCTCGCCGAGCCGGACGAGATCCTGCTGCTCGGCGCCCTGGTGGCCGACCACCTCTACGACCGGGCATGCCCCATCGTGGTCCTCCCCGGGTCCGCCCATGCCATCATCGCCACCGGCGACCAGCTGGCGGTCCACGGCGACCGGGTCGCCCTGACCCGGCCCGGGGACCTGGACACTGAGGAGAGCGAGCAGCCCATGACCGAACGGTTGACGGCGGCCACCGACGGCCGCCAGCCGGCGCTGGACCTTGGGGGGTTCTCGGCCCTGACCTTCGACTGCTACGGCACCCTGATCGACTGGGAGGCCGGCATCCTGGCCGCACTCCGCCCCTGGGCGGCCGCGCACCGGGTCGAGGTCGACGACGAGGCGCTGCTGGCGGCGTTCGGCCGGGCCGAGTCGCGCCGGGAGGCCGACGACCCGACGGCGCCGTACCCGCGGATCCTGGCCGGGGTCCTCGAGGACCTCGCCGCCGACCTCGGCGTCACCGCCAGCCGGGAGGAGGCGGCGGCGTTCGGCGGCTCGGTCAAGGACTGGCCGGCGTTCCCCGACAGCGCCGACGCGCTCGCCTACCTCGGGCGCCACTACCGGCTGGTGATCGTCTCCAACGTCGACCGCGCCTCCTTCCGCCACAGCAACGCCAAGCTTGGTGTGACCTTCGACGCCGTCATCACCGCCGAGGACGCCGGCGCCTACAAGCCGGCCCCGAACCACTTCCGGGTCGCCCTGGCCCGGCTGGCCGAGCTGGGGGTCGCCCAGGACCGGGTCCTGCACGTCGCCCAGAGCCTGTTCCACGACCACGTCCCGGCCAAGGAGCTGGGCCTGCGGACCATGTGGGTCAACCGCCGCGCCAACCGCCCCGAAGCCGGCGGCGCCACCCCCCTCCCCCCCGTCCCCGTGACCCCCGACGGCGAGGTCCCCACCATGGCCGCCCTGGCCGACCTCCACCGCCGCCAACAACCCCGCTGACCCCTGGTCCCCGCTCACCGCTTGGGCCCCACGAACTCGTCCAGGAGGGCGACACTCCCGCGCCTGGCCACCGACAGGCTCCAGGGATTGTTCGCCCGCCACTCCACCCCCAGCTGGTCACACGCCCGGCCGAAGATCCCTCGGATGTCCGCCGACACGTTGCTGAGGTGGTACCGCGGGTAGGGCGTCCCGTTCACCCAGTTCAGCACCCGGCAGCCGTCGGAGTGGAGCAGCCCCCGGACGAGCGGCCGCGGGTCGATGTCGACCAGCTCCTGCTGCCAGGGAGTGAGCTCGATCCTGCGCTCGTGTTTCTTTCCCGGTCCGTGCTGCGGGAGCAGGCATGGCCAGTGCTTGGAGAAGGAAGCAACCTCTGTGCATCCCACGCACGCCACCCGGCTCACCTTGGTGGCGATGACCTTGCCCATAGCCTCCTCACAGCATCTGATCAGCTCGGGATAGGCGTTGGCGCAGGAGATCCGCAGCCTGTACACCCCTCGGGCGTGGGAGGCGATGTAGCCGTCGCCGAGATAGAGCCCCAAGAGGTAGGTGGACGGCGCCTGCGGCAGGTTCATGGGGTCGCCTCGGCAGGCGACGCAGAACCAACCGTTCGGGAAGGTACGTGTGTGGACACGATCGAAGTCGGGCAGCCGTCCGCTCCGCCAGTCCCTGACTGTTCCTCGGGGTATCCCAGACTCCCGTGCGATCTCACAGTCGTTCCAGCCTGCGCGGACGAGCTCGATGACGAAGGCAACTTCCTCTCTGGACCGCATTTCGCTACCCTCCCTTCGACAAGCCCGAGTGGCGTAATCACGGCAGCCGCGATGGATTCAAAATCCATTGCCCGAAAGGGCGTGCGGGTTCGAGTCCCGCCTCGGGCACCTCTCACCGGAACCTAGCGCGGCCCGAACCCACGTTCGAGCTGCGCTCGCCGATCTGTGGACAAGCGCCGCGGATCGTGGGTGGGCGCCGCTACGATGCCCTTCGTCCCGACGGTCCATCGGAGGTTCGAGGCATGCGCTATCCGCCCGCACGACGGCTTGACCTGGTCGAGGAGCTGCACGGGTTCCGGGTCGCCGACCCCTACCGGTGGCTCGAGGACGCCGGGTCGGACGAGACCGAGGCGTGGTGCAAAGCCGAGGACGAGCTGCTGGGCGAGTGGATGGACGGGCGGCCTGGCCGGGCGGCGGTCCGGGATCGGCTGGAGCGGCTGCTGGGGGCCGGGCTGGTGTCGGTGCCGGTGTTGCGCGGGGACCGGGCGTTCTTCGAGCGGCGGCGCGGCGACCAGCAGCATCCGGTCCTGCTGGTGCGGGACGGCGACGGGACCGAGCGGGCCCTGGTGGACCCGAGCGCCCTGGCCGACGACGACACCATCACCCTCGACGGCTGGGTCCCGTCGCCGGAGGGCGACCGGCTGGCCTATTTCCTGTCCCAGGGCGGCGACGAGGAGGCGTCGCTGCTCATCATGGACGTGGCCAGCGGCGAGACCGTCGAGGGCCCGATCGACCGGACCCGCTACTGCCCGCTCGCCTGGCTGCCCGGCGGCGACACCTACTACTACGGGCGCCGGCTGCCCGCCGACGCCGTGCCCGAGGGCGAGGCCGCCTTCCACCGGCGGGTCTGGCGCCACCGGGTCGGGACCGACCCGGACGGCGACGAGCTGGTCTTCGGCGAGGGCCGGGACAAGACCGAGTACCACTCGCTGCGGGTCTCCCTCGATGGGCGCTGGCTGCTGGTCGGGGCGGCGGCCGGGACGGCGCCCCGCAACGACCTGTACATCGCCGACCTGGCCGGCGACGGCCGGCTGCGGACGATCCAGGAGGGCGTCGACGCCGAGACCGATGGCCGGGTCGGGACCGACGGCCGCCTCTACCTGCACACCAACCTGGATGCCCCCCGGTTCCGGATCGCGGTCGCCGACCCGGCCCACCCCGAGCCGGCGGCCTGGCGCGACCTGGTGCCCGAGTCCGGCGACGTCCTCGACGGCTACGCCCTGACCGACGACGCCGTGGTGGTCGCGGCCAGCCGGCACGCGGTCGGCCGGGTGGCCGTGCGCGACCGCCGCACCGGCGACCTCCGCGCCGAGGTCGAGCTGCCCGGGCCGGGGTCGGTGCTGGGCCTGTCCGCCCGCCCCGAGGGCGGCGACGAGGTCTACCTGGGCTACACCGACTTCACCACCCCACCGCGCGCCTACCGCTACCAGGTCGCCGAGGGCCGCCTGGAGCTGTGGATGGACGCTCCCGGCCAGGTCGACCTCCGGGCCGGGGTGACCGCCCGCCAGGAGACCTACCGGTCCAAGGACGGCACCGAGGTGCGGCTGTTCCTGCTGCACCGCGACGGGCTGACCCCCGACGGCGCCCGCCCGACGGTCCTGTACGGCTACGGCGGCTTCAACGTCCCGCTGACCCCGGCCTGGAGCGCGGTCGCGGCCGCCTGGGTCGAGCAGGGCGGGGTGTACGCGATCGCCAACCTCCGCGGCGGCAGCGAGGAGGGCGAGGCCTGGCACCGGGACGGGATGCGGGCCAACAAGCAGCACGTGTTCGACGACTTCGCCGCCGCCGCCGAGCACCTGGTCGTGTCGGGCTGGACGTCACCGGAGCGCCTCGCCATCTCCGGCGGCTCCAACGGCGGGCTGCTGGTCGGGGCCGCCCTCACCCAGCGGCCGGAGCTGTTCGCGGCCGTGGCCTGCAGCGCCCCCCTGCTCGACATGGTCCGCTACGAGCGCTTCGGCCTCGGCGAGACCTGGAACGACGAGTACGGCCGGGCCGACGACCCGACCGAGCTCGGCTGGCTGGTCGGCTACTCCCCCTACCACAAGGTGGTCGAGGGCACGGCCTACCCGGCGGTGCTGTTCACCGTCTTCGACTCCGACACCCGGGTCGATCCCCTGCATGCCCGCAAGATGTGCGCCGCCCTCCAGGCCGCGACCACCTCGGACCGCCCGGTCCTGTTCCGCCGCGAACGCCAGGCCGGCCACGGCGCCCGCTCGGTCCGCCGCACCGTCGAGCTCCACGCCGACATCCTGACCTTCCTGGCCGCCCAGGTGGGCCTGGACCTGGGAGCCACCGACCGAGGCTGAGCCGCCGCCCGCGATCGGTTCAGCCCTGGGCCTGGTGGGCTGCCTTGGCGTTGAGGTAGCGCTGCTCGGGGATGCTGGTGGCCAGGCGCGCGGCGGTGGCGTAGGCGGCCCGGGCCTCCGCGTCCTTCCCGGCCATCTCCAGCAGGTGGGCGTGGACGGCGTGCAGCCGGTGGTGGCGGCGAAGGCGGCGGTCCTCGCGCAGCGGCTCGAGCATGGCCAGGCCGGCGGCCGGGCCCTCCACCATGGCCACGGCGACGGCGTGGTTGAGGGTGACCACCGGGCCGGGGGCGAGAGCGTCGAGCATCCGGTACAGGGTCTCGATCTGGGCCCAGTCGGTGGCGGCGGCGCCGGGGGCTTCGGCGTGGACGGCGGCGATCGCGGCCTGCAGCTGGTACGGGCCCACCGGTCCGGTCGGCAGGGCGGCCTCGAGCAGCCGGACACCTTCGTCGATGCGTGCCCGGTCCCACCGCGACCGGTCCTGTTCGGCCAGCGGCACCAGCGAGCCGTCGGGGCGGCTGCGGGCCGCCCGCCGGGCGTCGGTGAGCAGCATCAGGGCCAGCAGCCCGGTCACCTCGCCGTCGTCGGGCAGGCGGCCGTGGAGCTGGCGGGCCAGGCGGATCGCCTCGCCGGTGAGCTCGACCCGCTGCAGGGCCGCGCCGGTGCTGGCGGTGTGGCCCTCGGTGAAGATGAGGTACAGCACCTGGGCGACGGCGGCGACCCGGCCGGGCAGCTCCTCGGCCGACGGCAGCGTGAACCGGGCCCCGACCTGCCCGAGCCGGGCCTTGGCCCGGCTGATCCGCTGGGCCATGGTGGCCTCGGGCACGAGGAACGCCCGGGCGACCTGGGCGGTGCTGAGCCCGGCGACGGCCCGCAAGGTCAGCGCCACCTGGGAGGGCCGGGTCAGCGCCGGATGGCAGCACAACAGCAGCAGGGTGAGCGAGTCGTCGCGCTCGCTCCCGCCGGGGGTGTCGGCGGCCGGAGCGAGGAACGCCTCCGGTGAGGTGTGGCGGGCGACCCGCAGCTCCCGGTCGGCGCGGGACTGTTCGGCGCGCCGCTGGTCCACCAGGCGGCGGGACGCCACCCTGATCAGCCAGGCCTTGGGGTCGTCGGGCGTGCCGCCGGCCGGCCACTGCCGGGCCGCGGCCAGCAGCGCCTCCTGGACCGCGTCCTCGGCGGTGTCGAAGTCGCCCGAGCGGCGGACCAGCGCGGCCAGCACCTCGGGTGCGAACCGGCGCCACACCTCCTCCAGGTCGGCCGCAATCACTGGTCGTCGCCGCCGGGCCACATCACCGGCCGTAGTTCGACCACCCCTCCGGGCTGGGCGAACTGGACGGCGATCTCCTCGGCGCGCTCCCGGGAGGCGCAGTCGATGAGGAAGAACCCGGCCAGCTGCTCCTTGGCCTCGGCGTAGGGACCGTCGGTGGCCAGGTGCCCTTCCGGGCTCCAGCCGTACAGGGTGGACGAGGCCGGGTCGGCCAGCGCCTCGGCGGTCACGAACTCCCCCGACGCCGACAGCTCCTCGAGCAGCGCGTCGAACTGGCGGTCCATCTCGTCGTGGTGGTCGGCCGGCAGGGCCCGTCCCTCCGCGGTGTGGCGCGAGGTCGGGTGGCCCCAGGGGTCGGGGTTGGCGTGGATCAGGATCACGTACTTCACGGAGTCCTCCTCCGGCTCGGGCGGGGCGCCGTCTGCTCCGCCGTCACCGGGAACGTCGGAGCCGGGGAGGCGTTCTCGACATCCGGCGGGCCGCCCGGGCCACGGATCAGGACCGGGCGGTGTGGACGGCGGCGGCGAGCTCGGCGGTGAGGGCGCGGAGGCCGTCCAGGCCACCGTCGCCGAGGGCGCGGACCAGGGCGGTACCGACGATGGCGCCGTCGGCGAAGCCGGCCACGGCGGCGGCCTGCTCGGCGTTGGAGACGCCGATGCCGGCGCAGACCGGGAGGTCGGTGTGGGCGCGGACCCGCCCGACCAGCTCCTCGATCCCGGCCGCCAGGGAGGCCCGCAGGCCGGTCACGCCGAGGGAGGCCTGGGCGTAGACGAACCCCCGGCCGGCCCGGGCGACCGCCGCCAGGCGGGCGTCGCTGGAGGTCGGGGCGGCCAGGAACACCGGGGCGACCCCGGCCGCGGCGGTCGCCGCCAGCCACTCCCCCGCCTCCTCGGGCGGCAGGTCGGGCACGACCGCCCCGCAGGCGCCGGCGGCGGCCAGCTCTGCCGCGAACCGCCGGGGGCCGCGGTGGGCCACCAGGTTGTAGTAGACGAGCAGGACCACGGGGGCGTCGACCGAGGCCGTCAGCTCGCCGACCAGGCCCAGGACGTCGTCCATCCGGGTGCCGGCGTCGAGGGCGGCGGTGACCGCCCGCTGGATCACCGGCCCGTCGATCAGCGGGTCCGAGTAGGGCGGCCCGACCTCGAGCACGTCGGCCCCGGCCTCGGCCATGGCCCGGAGCGCGGCCAGCGACCCGTCCAGGTCCGGGTACCCGGCGACCCCGTAGGCCACCAGCGCCGCCCGTCCCTGCCGCCGCAGCGCCGCCAGCCGCCCCTCCAGCCGCTCCACCGGCGCCGCCACCGCCAGGGCGGCCGCGTCCCCGGGGGCGCCGGGGTCAGTCATCGGCCGGGTCCGGTGGGGTGCCGGGGTCGACCAGGAGGCTGGTGACGGTCTCGACGTCCTTGTCGCCGCGGCCGGAGAGGTTGAGGACGACCAGGGTCCCGGGGGCGACCCGGCCCTCCTTGGCGGCCAGGGCGAGCCAGCCGACCGCGTGCGCCGGTTCGAGGGCCGGGAGCAGGCCCTCGGTGCGGGCGAGGAGGCGGAAGCCGTCGAGGGCGAGGGTGTCGGAGGCGTGCTCGTAGGCGACCCGGCCGACGTCCTTCCAGAAGGCGTGCTCGGGGCCGACGCCCGGGTAGTCGAGGCCGGCCGAGACCGAGTGGGTGGGCAGGACCTGGCCGTCGGCGTCCTGGAGGACATAGGAGCGGGCGCCGTGGAGGACCCCGGCCTCGCCGAGGCCGAGGGAGGCGCCGTGGTCGCCGGGCCGGGTGCCCCGGCCGCCGGCCTCCACCCCGACCAGGCGGACGGGCTCGTCGTCGATGAACGCGGCGAACAGCCCGGCCGCGTTCGACCCGCCGCCGACGCAGGCCACCGCCAGGTCGGGCAGCCGGCCCTCGGCGGCCAGGATCTGGGCCCGGGCCTCGTCGCCGATGACCCGCTGGAACTCCCGCACCATCAGCGGAAACGGGTGGGGGCCGACGACCGAGCCGATCGCGTAGTGGGTGGAGCCGACCGACTCGACCCAGTCGCGCAGGGCCTCGTTGATGGCGTCCTTGAGGGTCGCGGTGCCGGTGGCGACCGACCGGACCTCGGTGCCGAGCAGCCGCATGCGGACGACGTTGAGGTGCTGGCGGCGGGTGTCCTCCTCGCCCATGTAGACGACGCACTCCTGGCCGAGGAGGGCGGCCACGGTGGCCGTGGCCACGCCGTGCTGGCCGGCGCCGGTCTCGGCGATCACCCGCGGCTTGCCCATGCGGCGGGTCAGCAGGTGCTGGCCGAGGGAGTTGTTGAGCTTGTGGGCGCCGGTGTGGAGGAGGTCCTCGCGCTTGAGCCAGACCCGCAGGCCCAGCTCGTCCGACAGCCGCCGGGCCGGGAAGAGCGGGGTCGGGCGGCCGGCGTAGTCGCGCCGCAGGGCGTCGAGCTCGGCGGTGAAGGCCGGGTCGGCGATGGCGTCCTCGAACGCCTCGGTGAGCTGGTCGAGGGCGGCCATCAGCACCTCGGGGACGAACCGCCCGCCCCAGTCGCCGAAGTGCCCCAGCGGGTCGGGCCGGTGGGCCACGGCGCCGTTCCTGGCGGGTGCCGGGGGCCCGGGCCCCGCGACCCCGGCCCCGCCGGTCACCTCCGGTGACTTGTCGACAAGTCGATCAGACATCAAGGAGATTCCCCGACAGGTAGTCCTCGTAGGCCTTGAGGTCGAAGTGGCCGTGGCCGCAGAGGTTGAAGACGATCGTCTCCGACCGGCCCTCCTCCTTGCAGCGCAGCGCCTCGTCGACCACGGCGCGGATGGCGTGGGCCGGCTCGGGCGCCGGGAGGATGCCCTCGGTACGGGCGAACTGCACGGCCGACTCGAAGACCTTGGACTGCGGGTAGGCGGCGGCCTCGATGTGGTCCTCCTTGCGCAGCAGCGACACCAGCGCCGAGTCCCCGTGGTAGCGCAGCCCGCCGGCGTGGATGGGCGCCGGGATGAAGTCGGCCCCCAGGGTGTACATCGGGATCAGCGGCGCCATGCCGGCCTGGTCGCCGAGGTCGTACTCGAAGCGGCCCTTGGTCAGGGTCGGGGCCGCGGTCGGCTCGACCGCGATCACCCTGAGCTGGCGGCGGCCGGTCAGCTTCTCGGCCAGGAGCGGGAAGGTGAACCCGCCGAAGTTCGACCCCCCGCCGACGCAGGCGACCAGCACGTCGGGCTCGATCCCGGCCTGGTCGAGCTGCTCCTTCAGCTCCAGGCCGATGACCGTCTGGTGGAGGAGCACGTGGTTGAGCACGCTGCCGAGCGAGTAGTGGGTGTCGTCGCGGGTGGCGGCGGCCTCGACGGCCTCGGAGATGGCGATGCCGAGCGACCCGGGCGAGTCCGGGTCCTTGTCGAGGATGGCCCGGCCGGCGGCGGTCTCGGGGGACGGCGACGGGGTGACGCTCGCCCCCCAGGTCTCCATGATCGAGCGCCGGTACGGCTTGCCGTCGTAGGACGCCCGGACCATGTACACCTTGCACTCGAGGCCGAAGCGGGCGCAGGCGAACGCGAGCGCGCTCCCCCACTGGCCGGCGCCGGTCTCGGTGGTGAGCCGGGTGACGCCCTCGGCCTGGTTGTAGAACGCCTGGGGCACGGCGGTGTTGGGCTTGTGCGACCCGGCCGGCGACCCGCCCTCGTACTTGTAGTAGATGCGGGCCGGGGTATCGAGGGCACGCTCCAGGTCGAGGGCGCGGATCAGCGGGGTCGGCCTCCACAGCCGGTAGGTGTCGATCACCGGCCCCGGGATGTCGATCCACTCGTCGGTGGCGACCTCCTGGCCGATCAGGGCCATGGGGAACAGCGGGGCCAGGTCGTCCGGCCCGACCGGCTGGCGGGTCTGCGGGTGCAGGTAGGGGTCGGGCTTGGTCGGCATCGACGGGACGATGTTGAACCAGGCGCTCGGCAGCCGGTCCTCTCCGAGCAGGATCTTGCGCGGCTCAGCCATGGGCTCCTCCAGTTCGGGTCGGGACGGCGAGCAGGCCGCGGACGGCGGCGGCCGGGTCGGCGGCGCGGACCAGGGTCTCACCGACGAGGACGGCGTCGGCGCCGGCGTCGGCCGCCGCCCGGACGTCGGCGTGGTCGCGGATGCCGCTCTCGGCGACCAGGACGGCGCCGGCGGGCAGGGCCTGGCGGACGACGGCGAAGCGGCCGGGGTCGACCTCGAGGGTGGCCAGGTCGCGGGTGTTCACCCCGATCAGGGTGGCGCCGGCGGCCGCGGCCACCTCGGCCTCGGGCTCGGTGTGGACCTCGACCAGGGCGTCGAGGCCGGCCGCGGCCGCCTCCACCAGCAGGGCCCGGAGCGACCCCGGGTCGAGCGCGGCCACGATCAGCAGGACGGCGTCGGCGCCCCAGGCCCGCGCCTCCCACACCTGGTAGGGGGTGGTGACGAAGTCCTTGCGGAGCACGGGCAGGCCGACCGCGGCCCGCACCGACTGGAGATCGTCGGGGCTGCCGGCGAAGTGGCGGGGCTCGGTGAGGACGCTGACCGCCGCCGCCCCGCCGGCGGCGTAGGCCGTGGCGAGGGCGGCCGGGTCGAGGTCGATGCGGATGTCCCCCTTGGAGGGCGAGCGCCGCTTCACCTCGGCGATCAGCCGCGGCCCCTCGGGCCCGCGCCGCACCGCCGCCCGCAGCCCCCGGGCGGGGGGAAGCTCGGCGGCAGCCCTCCGCAGGCCGTCCAGCGGCAGCCCTTGGGCCCGGCGATCGGCGTCCGCCCTGGCGTCAGCCACCGCCCGGGCGAGAAACGATCCGGTCGAGGTCACAGCCGTCGATTCTAGCCGTTCCTCCGAGCGCGGCCCGACGGTCCCCGATCGGCTAGGCTCCCACCCGGTGACGTCCGAGACCGGGGAGGCGCGATGGCCGCGGGGGAATTCCCCTCCGAGGGGATGGAGCTCACCCACATCCTGGTGGTGGCCGACGCCGGCCGGTCGCGGGACTTCTACCGGGACGTGCTCGGCGCCGAGCTGTACCGCGAGTACGGGGGCACCTCGGTGGTCCTGCGGGCCTTCGGGACCTGGCTGCTGCTGGTCACCGGGGGTGGGCCGACCGCCGACAAGCCGGACGTGACCTTCGCCCCGCCGGCCGATCCCCGGACGGTGACCCATGCCATGACGATCCGGGTCCCCGACGGCCGGGCGGCGTACGACACCCTGCGGCACCGGGGGGCCGAGTTCCTCACCCCGCCGGTGGAGTCGGCGTGGGAGGTGCGCTGCTTCTTCCGCGACCCCGACGGGCACCTGCTGGAGCTCAGCCAGTCGAAGGCGGCAGCGGGCGGGTCGTAGCCAGGGGAGGCGGGCTCGGGCCGCTGGCGCGGGCCGGCGGGAGGGTGAGGCGGAAGGCGGTGCCGCCGCCGTGGCCGGACTCGGCGTGGATGGCGACGGCCATGGCGTCGCAGAGGGCCTTGACGATGGCGAGGCCGAGACCCGACCCGACCTCGCGGGTGCCGCGGTAGCGGGACCACAGGTAGCCGCGGTCGAAGGCGGAGGGGAGGTCCTCGGGAGCGATGCCGGGACCCTGGTCGACGATCGCCGCCTCGACCCCGCCGCCGTCCAGGGGGCGGGCGGCGACCAGGACCTGGCGGCCGGCGGGGCTGGAGCGGCTGGCGTTGTCGAGGAGGTTGTCGAGCACCTGGCGGAGCCGGCCCGGGTCGACGTGGGCGTGCAGGGGGCCGGCGAGGCGGGTGGTGACGGTCACCTGCCGCCGGGCGGCCCGCTCGGCGGCGGCCGCGGCCGCCTCCCGGAGCACGACCTCGACGTCGGCGTCGACGGCGCTGACGGCGAACTGGCCCCGGCCCAGGCGGGCCAGGTCGAGCAGGTCCTGGACGAGGCGGGCCAGCCGGACCGTCTCGGCGTGGACCCGGACCAGGGAGCGGCGGCGCTCGGCGGGGTCGTCGACGGTGCCGTCGAGCAGGGCCTCGGTGTAGCCCTGGACGGTGGTGAGCGGGGTCTTGAGCTCGTGGCCGACGCTGGCCAGGAACGCCCGCTGCTCACCCTGGGCCCGTTCCAGGCCGGCGGCCATGTCGTTGAAGGCGGCGGCGACCTCGGCCACCTCCCCGTCGCCGTCGACCTGGACCCTGGTCGACAGGTCGCCGTCACCGACCCGGCGGGCGGCCGCGACCAGCCGGGCCAGGGGGGCGGTGAGCCGGCCGGCCAGCAGCCAGGCGGCCAGCGCCGCCGCGGCCACGGCCAGGGCGGTGGCGAGCAGCAGCCGCCAGGCGACCACCGGCAGGAGGCTGAGGCCGAGGCCCCGGACCTCGTGGACGAGCAGCACGCCGCGGGCGGCGGGGCCGGGCCGCTCTCCCGGGACCACGGCCCAGGCCAGGCCGTCGCTGGTGCCGGTGACGACCCCGCCCCGGGCGAGGGCCGCGGTCAGGTCGGCGTGGGGCGCGGGGGCGATCGGGCTGCGGCGGTTCAGGCCCTGGCACGGGACCGGGCGGGTCGGGGCCGCGCCCTGGTCGAGCAGGTACACCTCGGTCTCTCCCCGGCGCAGGACACGGACGAGGGCGCACAGCCGCACAAGGGGCCGGCGGCCGGCGAAGGTCTCGCGGACCGCCTGGGCCTGGTCGGCGAGCTGCTGCTCGAGGCCGCGTTCGGGCGCCAGCCGGACCAGCGAGAGGGTGATGACCCCGATCAGCACCGCGGCCAGGATGGCCACGGCCACGAAGGCCAGCACCAGCCGCCCCCGCAGGGAGCCGCCGGCCCCGCCCATCAGCCGCCCCCGGGCCCGCCACCAGGGCGGGCGGGGTCGCGGGCGTCGGCCTTGTAGCCGACCCCGCGGATGGTGACGATCGGGGCGCGGTCGCCCAGCTTGGCGCGGAGCTGGCGGATGTGGACGTCGACGGTGCGGGTGTCGGCCGGGAACGAGTAGCCCCAGACCCGCTCCAGGATCTGGTCCCTGGTGAGGACCAGGCCCCGGTTGCGGACCAGGTAGCTGAGCAGCTCGAACTCGCGGGCGGTGAGGTGGACGGGCCGGCCCTCGAAGACGACCTCGTGGCGGGCCGGGTCGACGGTGAGGTCGCCGAGGTGCAGGGGCGGCTCGGGGCCGGACTCGGGCTCGGGCTCGGCGCGCCGGAGGACCGCCTTGACCCTGGCCACCAGCTCGCGGGGGGAGAACGGCTTGGTCACGTAGTCGTCGGCGCCGAGCTCGAGGCCGAGGACCCGGTCGGCCTCCTCCTCCCGGGCCGTGACCACGATGATCGGCACCTTGGTGCCGCGCTGGCGCAGCGCCCTGGTGACCTCGAACCCGTCCATGCCCGGGAGCATCAGGTCGAGCAGGACCAGCCGGGGGCGCTCGGCGTCCACGGCGGCCAGGCCGGAGGGACCGTCGGTCCGCCACACCACCCGGAAGCCGTCGCGCTCCAGGTACAGCCGGACGAGGTCGGCGATCGACGCCTCGTCCTCGACCAGCAGCACGGTCCCCTTGGAGGGGTGCACGGCCGTCAACCTCTCCCCTTTCGCCGTTGCGCCGACGCTAGCATCGTCGGGGCAGGTTCGGAGGGGCTCCGCTTCCAGGTTCGAGACCGGTAAAGATGCTGGTCAGTCGCCTTCCCACGGCGGCTCGGGGCTGTCGTCGGCCGGCTGGACGCGGTCGGGCGGGGCCCGGAAGGCCTCGCCGAGGGCCGGCCAGCGCCGCCCCCGCCGCAGCGCCTCGGCCCCGGCGGCGGCCAGCAGCAGCCCGCCCGCCACCACCATCGCCGGGCCGGCCCGCGGGGTCTCGACCCGCAGGGCGGTGCCGCCGGGGACGCCCTCCAGCTCCCCGACCCGGGCCCGCTCGGTCGCCTCGGCGGCGATCCCGGCGGCGCCGACCAGGGCCTGCACGGCGAGGACGCCGCCGATGGCCAGCAGGGCCAGCCCGACCGCCCAGCGGCCCCGCCCCCGGGTGGCGGCCACCGCGACCAGCAGCACCAGCCCGAACAGGGCCAGCCCACCGAAGGGGGCCAGGTCGTTCCCGGTGAGCTCGGCGGCCCCGAGCCGCGCCGCCCCGATCCCGGGCAGCTCCACCGCCGCCCCCACCCGCGCCCACGGCTGCCCGGCCCCGGTCACCGCCAGCATCACCCCGGCCAGCAGCGCCACCATCGCCACCTGCATCGACCGCCGCGCGCGGGAAAGGGGGGCGGGGGTGAGGGTGGGGTTGTGGAAACTGGCCGCCGCGTCCTGTCCGGTCGGGCTACCCTCCCGGTTCGGGGGCCCCGGAACCAGAGGGTGGCGGGGCTCCCGCGTGCCCGGGGTCGGGGGCCCCGGAACCGGCGGGGGCAGCTCCCCCCTGCGGTCAGCCACCGGCGTGGGCGGCGACCGGGCGGGACGGGGCCGGGCCGGCCGGGCCGGCCGGGACCGACAGGGACTCGGCGGCGGCGACGGCGGCCAGCAGGGCCCGGGCCTTGGCCTCGGTCTCGCGTTCCTCGAGGGCGGGGACCGAGTCCGCCACCACCCCCGCGCCGGCCTGGCAGTAGGCCACCCCGTCCACGAACACGCAGGTGCGGATGGTGATGCAGGTGTCCAGGTTGCCGGAGAAGTCGAAGTAGCCGACGCAGCCGGCGTACGGCCCACGCCGGTGGCGCTCCAGGTCGTCGATGATCTCCATGGCCCGGACCTTGGGCGACCCCGATACCGTGCCCGCGGGGAAGCTGGCCGCCAGGACGTCGAACGCCGCCACCCCTTCCGACAGCTCGCCGACCACGTCGGAGACCAGGTGCATCACGTGGGAGTAGCGCTCGACCCGCATGAAGTCGTCCACCCGGACGGTGCCGGGGCGGCAGACGCGGCCGAGGTCGTTGCGGGCCAGGTCGACCAGCATGACGTGCTCGGCCCGCTCCTTGTCGTCGGCCTGGAGCTCGGCCTCCAGGGCCAGGTCGGCCTCGGGGTCGGCGCCGCGGGGGCGGGTGCCGGCGATCGGGCGCATGGTGGCCCGGCGGCCCTGGACGGTGACCAGCACCTCGGGCGAGGAGCCGGCGATGGTGACCCCGGGCAGGCGCAGGAAGTACATGTAAGGCGAGGGGTTGACGACCCGCAGGACCCGGTAGACGTCGAACGGGTCGGCGGTGGTCGGGACCGAGAACCGCTGGGACGGCACCACCTGGAAGATGTCGCCGGCGGCGATGTGCTCCTTGGCGACGGCGACCATCTCCTGGTAGCGGCCGGGGGCGAGGTCGCTGGCGGCGGCCGCGGGCGGGCCGGCGGCCGGCAGCGGGGTCGGCGGGGTCGCCACCGGGACCGACAGCCGAGCCGCCAGGGTGTCGATCCGGCGGGTGGCGTCGGCCCAGGCCGCCTCCAGGTCGGTGGCCGGGGTGACGACCACGTTGGCCACCAGCACCAGCCGCTGGCCGAGGTGGTCGAAGACGACCACCGAGCGGGGGAAGACCAGCATCCCCTCGGGCAGCTGGAGGTCGTCCTCGGTCTGGTCGGGGAGGCGCTCCAGCTCGCGGACCAGGTCGTAGCCGAGGTACCCGACAGCCCCGGCGAACAGCGGCGGCAGGCCGGGCAGGGACGGCGAGCGCAGCCGCCGCAGGGCCTCGCGCAGCACCTCCAGCGGCGGGCCGTCGGAAAGCCCCGCCGGGGGGCGGCCGGTCCAGGAGGCGCGGCCGCCGCGGATGGTCAGGGTGGCGAAGGGGTCGGTGCCGATGAAGGAGTAGCGGCCCCAGCGCTCGCCGTGCTCGACGCTCTCCAGCAGCACCGAGCCGTCCTGGTCGCCGAGCTTGCGGAACGCCCCCACCGGGGTCTCCAGGTCGCCGAGCAGCTCCCGCCACACCGGCACCACCGAGTGCTCACCGGCCAGGCGGGCGAACTCCTCGAACCCGGGCCGGGCGGCGTCGCTCACGCCTCGCCCCCCAGCGGGTGACTGAAGCAGGACCTGGTACCCGTATGGCAGGCCGGACCGACCTGCTCCACCCGGACGAGGAGGCTGTCGCCGTCGCAGTCGGCGGTGACCGAGCGGACGTGCTGGACGTGGCCGGAGGTCTCGCCCTTCTGCCAGTACCGGCGGCGGGAGCGGCTCCAGAACCAGGTGCGGCCGGTGGTCAGGGTGCGGCGGACGGCCTCGGCGTCCATCCAGGCGACCATCAGCACCGCCCCGTCGGTGTCGTCCTGGACGACCGCCGGGACCAGGCCGGCGGCGTCGAACTTCAGACCCCCCACGGCGTCGTCGATGCTGGTGGTGGGGATGGGATCCGGGGAGATGACGGTTGGCTCCCCGGTTGTCGGCTCAGACATGGGGCCATGCTATCGCTACCGCCGCCACGGCCGATCTGCCATCGTGGAGGGCAGGCGGACAAGCAAGGGAGCTGTCATGTCGACCCAGCCAGAGCAGGCCAAGGCGGAGATCCTGCAGCAGATCGTCGCGACCATCCAGGAGAAGGTCCCCGAGGACCGGCGCGACCAGATCGAGGAGTTCGCCCGCCAGTACTACCAGCGCCTCGCCCCCGAGGACCTGGTCGAGCTGGAGCCCGAGGACCTGTACGGCGCCGTCCTGGCCCACTGGCGGCTGGCCCACCGCCGCCGGCCCGGTGAGGCCAAGGTGCGGGTCTACAGCCCCCGGTTCGAGGAGCACGGCTGGCGCTCCAAGCACTCGATCGTGGAGATCGTCACCGACGACATGCCGTTCCTGGTCGACTCGGTGGCCATGGAGCTGAACCGCCACGGCCTGGTCATCCACCTGCCCATCCACCCGGTGATCGCGGTCCGCCGCGATGCCGCCGGCGGGCTGGTCGAGATCCTGCCCCTCGACTCCGAGGACGGCCTGCGCGAGTCGTTCCTGCACTTCGAGGTGGACCGCCAGAGCGAGCCCGAGGTGCTGGACAAGCTGCGGGCCTCGGTGGAGCGGGTCCTGGGGGACGTGCGGGCCTCGGTCGAGGACTGGGACGAGATGCGCCAGCAGGTCCGCACGATCCTCGAGGAGTTCGACGAGCGGCCGCCCGCGGTCGAGGAGGCCGAGCTGGCCGAGGCCAGGGCGCTGCTGGAGTGGATCGACAACCACCACTTCACCTTCCTCGGCTACCGGTCCTACGACCTCGTCACCGAGGACGGCGAGGACGTGCTGCGGCCGATCCCGGGCACCGGCCTCGGCATCCTGCGCCAGGGCCAGGGCAAGCCGGCCTCGGGCAGCTTCGCCAAGCTGCCCCCCGAGGCCCGGCGGCTGGCCCGCGAGCGCCACGTGCTCGTCCTCACCAAGGCCAACTCGCACTCGACCGTGCACCGGCCCTCCTACCTGGACTACGTCGGGGTCAAGCGCTTCGGCGAGGACGGCGAGGTCGTCGGCGAGCGGCGCTTCCTCGGCCTGTACACCTCGGCCGCCTACAACCGGAACCCGCGCGACATCCCGGTGCTGCGCCGCAAGGTGGCCAAGGTGCTGGAGCGGGCCGGCCTGCCCCGCTACAGCCACGACTGGAAGTCGCTGCTCAACATCCTGGAGACCTTCCCCCGGGACGAGCTGTTCCAGATCCCCGACGACCAGCTGTTCGAGACGGCCATGGGGATCCTGCGGCTGGAGGAGCGCCGCCGGGTGCGGCTGTTCATGTGGCACGACAACTACGGCCGCTTCGTCTCCGCCCTGGTCTACGTGCCCCGCGACAAGTACACGACCACCGTCCGCCGGCGCATCGAGGTGGTCCTCAACGAGGCCTTCCCGGGGGCGAACTTCGACTTCCAGGTGTGGCTGTCGGAGTCGGTCCTGGCCCGGCTGCACTTCATCATCCGCATGCCGCCGGGGCAGATGCCCAGCTACGACGCCCGGGAGCTGGAGGCCAAGCTGGCCACGGTGACCCGGTCGTGGGCCGACGAGCTCCACGACATGCTGCTGGAGCTGCACGGCGAGGAGGAGGGCAACGCGCTGTTCGGCCGCTACGGGGAGGCGTTCCCGGCCGCCTACCTGGAGGACTTCCCGGCCCGCAACGCCGTCTACGACATCCAGCGGATGGAGGACCTTGGCGAGCGCGGCGGCCTCAACATGAACCTGTACCGGCCGCTGGAGGCGCCCCCGGGGATGCTGCGGTTCAAGCTGTTCTGGGCCGACCGGCCGCTGCCGCTGTCGGACGCGGTGCCGATGCTGGAGGACATGGGCGTCGAGGTGGTCGAGGAGCGCCCGTACGAGATCCACCCGCCGGGCCAGGGGCCGATCTGGATCCACGACTTCGGCATCACCTACACCGGCCCCGAGGGCGACGTCGACATCAGCCGGGTCAAGGACGTGTTCCAGGAGGCGTTCGCGGCCATCCTCCGCGGCGAGGCCGAGAGCGACGGCTTCAACCGCCTGGTCCTGCGGGCCCGCCTGACCTGGCGCGACATCGTGGTCCTGCGCGCCTACTGCAAGTACCTGCGCCAGACCCGCCTCACGTTCAGCCAGGAGTACATGGAGCAGGCCCTGGCCAGCAACCCCCAGATCGCCCGGGAGCTGGTGGAGCTGTTCCATGGCCGCTTCGACCCGACCCAGGCCGCCGGGGCGGAGACCCGGGTCGAGCAGCTCCGGGAGCGGCTGGTCGAGGCCATCGACCAGGTGGCCAACCTCGACGAGGACCGGATCCTGCGCAGCTTCCTGGGGATGGCCGAGGCGACCCTGCGGACCAACTTCTTCCAGGCCGGGCCGGACGGCCGGCCCAAGCTGTACCTGTCGTTCAAGCTCGACCCGGCGCAGGTCCCCTCCCTGCCCAAGCCCCGGCCCATGTACGAGGTGTTCGTCTACTCGCCGAGGACCGAGGCCGTGCACCTGCGCGGCGGCAGGGTGGCCAGGGGCGGGATCCGCTGGTCGGACCGGCGCGAGGACTTCCGCACCGAGATCCTCGGGCTGCTGAAGGCCCAGATGGTGAAGAACGCCGTGATCGTGCCGGTGGGCGCCAAGGGTGGCTTCGTGGTCAAGCAGCCCCCGGCCGGCGGCGGCCGTGAGGCGCTGATGGACGAGGTGGTGGCCTGCTACACGACCATGATGCGGGGGCTGCTGGACATCACCGACAACCGGGTCGGCGGCAAGGTCGTCCCCCCGCCCGACGTGGTCCGCTACGACGACGACGACCCGTACCTGGTGGTGGCGGCCGACAAGGGCACGGCCACCTTCTCCGACCTGGCCAACTCGATCGCCAAGGAGTACGGGTTCTGGCTGGACGACGCCTTCGCCTCGGGCGGGTCGGCCGGCTACGACCACAAGAAGATGGGGATCACCGCCCGCGGCGCCTGGGAGTCGGTCAAGCAGCTGTTCCGCGAGCTCGAGGTCGACACCCAGTCGACCGACTTCACCGTGGTCGGCATCGGCGACATGTCCGGGGACGTGTTCGGCAACGGCATGCTGCTGAGCCGCCACATCAAGCTGGTCGGGGCGTTCAACCACCTGCACGTGTTCATCGACCCCGACCCGGACCCGGAGGCCAGCTTCGCCGAGCGGGAGCGGCTGTTCGCCCTCCCCCGCTCCTCATGGGGCGACTACGACACCTCCAAGCTCTCCGAGGGCGGCGGGGTGTGGCCGCGCACGGCCAAGTCGATCCCGCTGTCGGAGCAGGCCCGCCGGGCCCTGGACGTCCAGGCCGAGGCGCTGCCCCCCAACGAGCTGATCAACGCCATGCTCAAGGCCCCGGTCGACCTGCTCTGGAACGGCGGCATCGGCACCTACGTCAAGGCGGCCCGCGAGACCCACGCCGAGGTCGGCGACCGGGCCAACGACGCCGTCCGCGTGAACGGGGGCGAGCTCCAGGCCAAGGTCGTCGGCGAGGGCGGCAACCTCGGCCTCACCCAGCTCGGACGGGTCGAGTACGCCCTGCACGGCGGCCGGATCAACACCGACTTCATCGACAACTCGGGCGGGGTCGACTGCTCCGACCACGAGGTCAACATCAAGATCCTGCTCAACCAGGTGGTCAGCGACGGCGACCTGACCCGCAAGCAGCGCGACAAGCTGCTGGCCGACATGACCGACGACGTGGCCACCGCCGTGCTCCAGGACAACTACCGCCAGGTGCAGGCGATCAGCGTCACCGAGGCCCAGGCGCCGCAGCTGCTGGACGAGCACTCCCGGATGGTCCGCAGCCTGGAGCGGGCCAACCGGCTCGACCGGCGCCTGGAGTTCCTGCCCGACAACGAGGAGCTGGCCGAGCGGCGGGCCGCCGGCAAGGGGCTGACCCGGCCCGAGCTGGCCGTGCTCCTGGCCTACGCCAAGATCGTCCTCCAGGAGGAGCTGGTCGCCTCGGACGTGCCCGAGGACGACTACCTGGCCGAGGACCTGGAGCGCTACATGCCGCCCAAGCTGCGGGAGCGGTTCCGACGCCAGCTCCACCGGCACCCGCTGCGCCGCGAGATCATCGCCACCTACGTCACCAACAGCATGGTCAACCGGGCCGGGAGCACCTTCGCCAACCGGCTCCGGGACGAGACCGGGGCCGGCCCGCCCGATGTGGCCCGGGCCTACACGATCGCCCGCGAGGTGTACGACGTCCGCCACCTCTGGAAGGACCTGGCCGCCCTGGACAACGTGGTCCCGGCCCAGGTGCAGCTGGAGCTGCAGGCCGAGGGGCGCAAGATCATCGAGCGGTCGGCCCTGTGGTTCCTGCGCAACCGCCGCCAGCCGCTGGACATCGCCAGCACCGTGTCCCACTTCGCCCCCGGGATCGCCTCGCTGGCCCAGGAGCTGCCCAAGCTGCTCGCCCCGGGCGAGTCCGAGGCCCTTGAGGAGCTGACCGAGCGGTTCACCGCCGCCGGGGTCCCGGCCGAGCTGGCGACCCGGGTGGCCAGCCTGGACGCGCTGTTCTCGGGCCTGAACGTGATCGAGGTGGCCGCCGCCTGCGGCGAGACGGTGGAGAAGGTCGCGGCCGTCTACTTCGACCTCGGCTACAAGCTCGACCTGCACTGGCTGCGCGACCAGATCGCCAGGCTGCCGGCCGACACCCACTGGCAGACCCTGGCCCAGGGGGCGCTGCGCGACGACCTCTACTCCGAGCAGCGCGAGCTCACCGCCGACGTGCTGAAGCGGGAGGGCGCCGACCGCGGCGCCGACGACCGGGACGCCGAGGCCCTGATCGAGGCCTGGCTGGCCGACAACCGCTCCCCGGTCGAGCGCACCCGGTCCATCCTGTCGGACCTCAAGGAGGCGGACACGCTCGACATCGCCATGCTGTCGGTGGCCCTGCGCGAGATCCGCAACCTGAGCGAGACCGAGTCGGCCGCGGCCAGCACCCCGACCGGCGAATGACCGGGGGCCGTCACCCGGCGCGTTCGGCGGCGCTGCGCTCGACGCAGAACTCGTTGCCTTCGGGGTCGGCCAGGACGACCCAGCCGGCGCCGTCGGGGCGGCGGTGGTCGGCGACCAGGGCGGCGCCGATCCCGAGCAGCCGCTCGACCTCCTCGTCCCGGGTCCGGTCGTCGGGCATCAGGTCCAGGTGGACCCGGTTCTTGACCGTCTTGGGCTCGGGCACGGGGATGAACAGCAGCCCGGGCTGGCCGTCCGGCCCGGCCAGGTAGCCTTCGGGGTCGCCCGGCTGGTTGGGGTTGCCGGGGTCCTCCCGGTAGCCGGTGACCTGGCTCCAGAACTGGACCAGGGCGTAGGGGTCGGCACAGTCGAAGGTGATGTTGCGCGGCCGCGCGGTCATCGCTGCTCCTTGTCGGTGAGGTCGTCCGGGAGGTCCGCCACCGCGGCCCGCAGGGCGGCGGCGGCGGCCGCCTCGGCCTGGCCCAGCTCCAGGACCCGCTCGCGGAGGCCGGCCAGGAGCTCGGCCAGGGCCGCCGGGTCGAGGGGCGCGGAGCCGGCGGCGTCGCCGGCCAGGCCGGCCAGGGCGCTCCAGGCGGCGGCCAGCTCCCGGTAGTCGCCGGCCACCCCGGCCAGCTCCGGCTGCCCGAGGGGCCCGGCCGCCTCCTCCAGGAACTCGGCGTACATGGTCCGGAAGAACCCGCCGCCGGTGCCGGTCTCGACCCAGTCGACCAGCCAGGTGAGCAGCTGGACCTGCAGGTCCGGCGGCTCCAGGAGCCGCGGCCAGCCCTTGGGGTCGCGGGGGGCGGTCAGCAGCTCGGCCCACTTGGCCAGCCCGGGCACGCCGAAGTTGCGCATCGGTGGCTCCAGCATCCCCCGCCAGGTGGTGGCGATCCCGGCGGCGGCCGCCCCGGCCAGGTCGACCGGTCGCGGCGGGGGCTCGGCCACGACCAGCCGGTGCCGGGCCGAGGCGATCGCGGCCCGGGCCTCGGCCAGCTCGGCCCAGGTCACCGGGACCGGCGCCGGGGCCAGGTCCCAGACCCGCGGGTCGCCGCCGTCGCCCGGCTCCACCAGCACGTCCTTGGGCAGCATGCCGCACAGCCAGTCCGGGACGGACCGGGAGCCGAGGCGGGCGGCGTCGACGGTGGCGATCACCGGCGGCCCCTGGTCGAGGGCGGCCCGGAGCTGCCGCTCGGCGGTGGCCGCGCCCTTGGTCCTGCGGGTCTGGTAGGGGATGCCCAGGCGGGCCAGGGCGGCCTCGGTGGCGTCCTGCTTCTGGACGTAGGAGTTGATCCGGCCGCCCAGGTACAGGGTGGTCAGCTGGTCGTACTCGAACACGAAGTAGGCGAACCCGATCCCCCCGGAGACGCCGAGGGCGACCGCCTCGCCGAGGGGCCGGCCGCTGGCCGGGTCGGTGACGCCGAGGGCGGCGAGCAGCCGGGTCAGCGCGGCCGTGTCCGGGTGGCGGCCCCGCAGGGGACCGACCGGCCCGGGGTCGGGGCGCAGGTGGGCCCGGGCGGTGGTGTAGGCCTCGCCGGTCTTGTCCATGCGGGCGCGGACGAGCCGCTTGAAGTCCTTGTCGGTGGGCATGACCCAGTCCTCCGTCGGGTCGCGGGGCCGGCTCCCCAGCAGCCAGGGCCGCGCGACCGGAGGCATCAGAGCCACGCGATCCGGGAGTGTGCCCCCCTTTGCCTCTCCACAGGCCCCGCTGGGGAGGGGCCACCAGAGGTTGGGCGCTGGATCGCCGCCACCGCCAGCTTCCCCCGCCGGCTCGGAGGGGGTCAAGGACCGGTCAGGTCCGGACCGGGAGGCCCGCGGCGGCCAGACCCGCCTTCACCTCGGCGATGGAGAGCTGGCCGAAATGGAAGACGCTGGCCGCCAGGACGGCGTCGGCCCCGGCCAGGCAGGCGTCGGCGAAGTGGTCGACCTGGCCGGCGCCGCCGCTGGCGATGACGGGCAGGTCGACGGCCGCGGTCACGGCCCGGACCAGGTCGAGGTCGTAGCCGGTCTTCTGGCCGTCGGCGTCCATGCTGGTGACCAGCAGCTCGCCGGCGCCGCGCGCCGCCGCCTCCTCGGCCCAGGCGAGGGCGTCCAGCCCGGTGGGGGTGCGGCCGCCGTCGACCACCACCTCCCAGCCACCGCCGTCGGGACGGCGGCGGGCGTCGATGGCCAGCACCATGCACTGGACCCCGTAGGTGCCGGCCCCGGCCGAGAGCAGGTCTGGGTCGCGGACGGCGGCCGAGTTGACCGACACCTTGTCGGCCCCGGCCCGCAGCAGCCGCTGCACGTCCCCGACGGTCCGGACCCCGCCG